>JBEGVI010000079.1:0-4156 GCA_041178485.1 Bacteroidota bacterium
GACACCGCGCTCCCATTGACCGGATGTTGCAGTCCCAGAAACCTGCCAACCCAGGTCAAAGGAAAATTCATCGTGGTAGCCCTTCTGCAAATAGATATTCAGGGTATTCGTCGCGTTATCGATGTATTGTTCAAAACACGATGGAAAATACCCCCATTTCGCGACCGTCACTCCGTAAATTTCCTGATAATATAAAGTGAGCGTTTCTTGTCCCAAGCCATTGGTTATTCCATTGTGATCAAGGAGGTCAGCCTGCAAAAGTATCTGAGCATCCAGTATTGGCAGCAAGGTTCCTTCTTCCAAAACATTCACTGTCAATTGATATGGCGGAATCGGGACTAACTGTATATTGTTCACAGTAATTGCACCCTGCGTCAAAGATACAGATACGGTTTGCGGATAATAACCCACTTTGGAATAGAGAACATCAAACGTCCCTGTACCAAGAATGCCTGTTTTATATATCCCATCGATTCGGGAATTTTCAATGTGCTGATCAGACGAAATTTGAATTTGTGCTGTTGATACAGGCAAACCGGTAACCGCATCGGTGATCAGTCCCTCAAGATAGGATGCTTTCTGGTAATTCACTCCAAGCACAAACAACCCTTCTGTAATGTCACTGGCCACAATGTTTCCGGAAGGAAAAAAGGGATAAACTCCCCAGCATCCATCAAAACCTGACGTTTGCCCCGGATAGGTATCAAACTGCCCTACCCGAATAATGTTGTCAGGATAAGTAACATCGTTGATCACTACTCCGTCTGAATAATAACTGGTAACAAGATAATCACCCAAAACATGGGTATTGTGGGGGGGCACGCCACTTCCCGGTGAATTTGCATAGCGGTCCAGTTCGACCATGTTCTGCGGATCAGTGATGTCGTAAGAGGCAATGTACGCCCCTGACACTTCGTCGGTAGAAAAAATTACCTGTCCATTCGCCGAAGGCCAAACGTTGTGTGAAAAATCATTAGGGGTGGTCTGTGTGCCTAAAAGCAGTGGATTCGACTTATCGGTCACATCTACAAGACTGACAAAACCATCATTGATATGTGCAAGGAACATAGTGTCGTTTCTTACAAACCCATCATGGACATACCATGTGTCGAAGCTTCCTACCTCCACAGGAGCTGTTGGATTTGTGTTCACATCCAGAATTCTCACCCCGCCATTGCCGATGTTAGAACCGAAGATGTACGCGTAACCATTTTCATCCACAAAACAAGTGTGTGCAGAGAGCAAGGCCGGCGAAGTGCCTGTGTAGGTATAGGTTTGCAATGCCGAAGAACCAGGCAACGGAGAGAGGTCAATGATCGTCAGTCCGTCCTCAGCCTCTGTAGTGACGTATGCGTAATCCCCGTAGACGCAAGGATCTCTCCAGATGGACTGCGAACCGGCTACCCAGAAGACCTCAACAGGAGCTGCAGGATTCGAAATATCAAGCACGGAGGTTCCCTTCGAGGTACCAACAATCGCATATTCTTTTCCTGTTTCATCGACATATCCCCAGACATCGTTGAGGTTTGCCTGATGCAAGACCTGGTAATCCACATGGGAAAGTTGGGTAATGTTTTGTCCAAAAAGGGTTTGACACAAACACATTAGAACTAAGAACGTTGATATTTTTTTCACCATACACACAGAACGAAAACCACGTGACCAAAGTGGGGTCACAATATAAAAATAGAGGCAACAATAAAAATCAAGATGATTGCCACATACTGCCAAACATCGACAAAATATGGAAAATACTTCTTATACGCCTCTTTCAATCGCATAAAGCAAAAATAAGGATTCCCCTCCGAAATCGTCTGTTTACCTTCAATTTGATTAAATTTGAAAAACCAAAACCTTTCTATGGCAAAAGCATCTGTTGCAGAAACGTCTGAATCACTTGATTTCGAAACATTCAGAACTACCGTACTCGAAGATTTTCGTCTTGCAAACATTTCTCGCGAAGCATCGCTTCTGGGCAGAAAAGAAGTTTTAACCGGGAAGGCAAAATTCGGAATCTTCGGCGATGGAAAAGAATTGGCTCAAATCGCCTTGGCCAAGCAATTCAAAGACGGGGACTTCCGTTCGGGATACTATAGAGACCAGACGATCATGCTGGCCATTGGTCAGTTGACTATCGAGCAGTATTTCGCGGGATTGTATGCGCATACCGACGTTGACATCGAGCCGCAATCGGCAGGAAGGCAGATGGGAGGACACTACTCAACCCGAAATCTGGATAAAGACGGAGAGTGGATGGACCTGATGAAACAAAAGAACAGTTCCTCCGACATCTCTCCTACTGCTGGTCAGATGCCACGGTTATTGGGTCTTGCCCAAGCATCAAAAATATACCGAAACAGTCCGACACTTCAGGAACTTGAGAAATTCAAAAAATTCAGCAACGCCGGAAATGAAGTAGCTTTTGGTACCATCGGTGATGCTTCCACCTCAGAGGGTCCGTTTTGGGAAACCATCAACGCTGCAGGCGTACTGCAAGTTCCTATGGTCATGTCTGTTTGGGATGACGGTTATGGAATTTCTGTACCGAGGGAATTCCAAACCACGAAAGGAAGCATTTCCGAAGCCCTTGCCGGAATGCAACGCACAAAAGACAAACCCGGATATGAGATCTTCGTTACCAAAGGATGGGATTATGCGCATTTGTGCGAAACCTATGAAAAAGCGGTAGCCCTTGCACGTGAAGAGCACATTCCCGTTTTAGTACACGTAAAAGAGGTAAATCAACCCCAAGGACACAGTACCTCCGGTTCTCACGAACGCTATAAATCACCTGAACGTTTGCAATGGGAAAGCGATTTCGATTGTATCCAAAAGTTCAGGGAGTGGATCCTGGCATTCAATGCCGGCGATCATCAACTTGCAACTTCAGAAGAACTGGACCAGATTCAGAAAGAAGCCAAAGAGTTTGTCAGGGAGTCTAAGTCGAAAGCATGGAAAGCCTTTAGTGATGACATTCAGCAAGAACTTAAAGAGGCCATTGCCCTCATTAAAAAAGCTGCAGAAGAAAGTCCGAATGGCGTATTCGTGATGAAAGAGGCTGAGGCACTTGAAACCACCTTCGAACCTATCCGAAAGGATGTCATAAGTACGGTCCGAAAAGTTCTACGGATGCTGCGTGAAGAAACAAGCACTTCCAAATCGGTACTTTCGAAATGGGTGCAAACCATTCAGAATAAAAATCACGACAGATACAGTTCCCTGCTGTACTCAGACTCCAGACACGCTGCATTGAAGATCAAAGCCGTTGCTCCGGAATATGATGGTTCAAACCGTCAGGAAGACGGCAGGATCATTTTGCGTGATAACTACAAAAAAATTCTTGAGAAATATCCCGAAGCAATCGTTTTTGGGGAAGATGCCGGAAAGATCGGAGGTGTGAATCAAACACTTGAAGGCATGCAGGAAACGTTTGGTGCACTGCGTGTTTCTGACACAGGAATCCGGGAGTGTACCATTATCGGTCAGGGCATTGGTTTGGCCATGCGCGGACTGCGCCCGATTGCAGAGATCCAGTACCTCGATTACCTGTTATATGCCATTCAGGTGATGTCGGATGATCTTTCTACGGTGCAATACCGTACAAAGGGAGGCCAGAAGGCACCATTGATCGTCAGTACACGTGGACACCGATTAGAAGGAATCTGGCATTCCGGCTCCCCAATGGGCATGATCATTAATGCGCTTCGGGGAATGCATGTGTGTGTTCCAAGAAATATGACCAAGGCAGCAGGATTCTATAATTTATTGATGGAGGCGGACGAACCTGCATTGGTCATCGAACCGCTGAACGGCTACCGCACCAAAGAACCGATGCCAACCAACATCGGAGAATTCAAAGAAGCGCTGGGTGTACCGGAGATCGTTCGTGAAGGCAATGACCTGACCATGGTATCCTACGGTTCCACATTCAACCTGTGTGAAGTCGCTTGCAAGCAACTCGCTGAAATGGGCATCGAAGTGGAATTGATCGACGTTCAAACGCTTTTGCCATTTGATATACATCATGTTATTTCTCAATCACTGGAGAAAACAAATCGACTGCTCATCGTCGACGAGGACGTAAGCAGCGGTGCAACAGGTTACATGCTCGACAAGATCCTTGTAGAACAAAAAGGATACTATCATCTGGATTCTG
>JBEGVI010000080.1:0-7913 GCA_041178485.1 Bacteroidota bacterium
CATGTACAACAACGAGCATAGACCTTACAGCTACTGGCGGCGGCACATACAGCTGGAGCAATGGCGCTACCACGGCAACAACGAGCATAACTTCTGCAGGGACGTATACCGTGACGGTAACGGCTGCGAATGGGTGTACAGCTACATCAAGTGTCACAATTACGAGTGATCCTACAGTTCCAACGGTGAGTATCACACAATCCTCACCAGAGCTTACATGTACAACAACGAGCATAGATCTTACAGCCACTGGCGGCGGCACATACAGTTGGAGCAATGGCGCGACAACAGCCACAACGAGTGTGAGTGCGGCAGGCAGCTATACCGTGACAGTAACGGCAGCGAATGGGTGTACGTCTACATCGAGCATCACAATAAGTGAAAACTTTATTCTTTCAAATGCTTCAATAAGTGAGATTCAGCCAACGTGTGCTACACCGACTGGTCAAATAGTATTTGATACACCTGTTCCAGATGGACTTATTCAATACTATTTAGTTGGAATTAATCCTATTACTGCCCCACTGTCAAATTCTAGTGGAGTGTTTCAAAATATTCCTCCCGGACAATACGAGTTGTATTACACTTTAAATAATTGTCAGTCAAATTTTATAAATAGTCAATTAATTCCTGTAACGGTACCATCCCAACCAACCGTACTTGTCACAAATCCAACATGTGACTCGCAATCAGGAAGTATTGAAACGACATTCCCAATTTCTCTTTCAGGGAACTCAATAACCTACACGCTGACAGGAATTAATCCACCTATTCCCGCACAGAGCAATTTTACAGGAATTTTCTCTTCAATAGCTCCGGGAGATTATACATTGGTAGCTACTGAAAATGGATGTTCTTCAGCTATTTCGAATGTTAGTGTTATTCAAGGTCCAACAGAGCCGAATGCTCCTCAACTTCAAATAATACAGCCTTCATGCAACAATATTTTGGGGACTGTAAATATTATTTCTCCCCCCCAGGGTGCATCCACTGTCTATCAATTGACTCTCATTTCTCCATTAGGAAATTCTGTTTCAACTAATTCTAATTTCTTTACTGGGTTGACTTCTGGAACTTACGAGTTGAATGTTACAGTGAACGGCTGTGTGTCTCAGGCTTCAGTTTTTACAATCAATGAAGTAATATTGCCCCCGACACCTATAATTAATATTGTTCAGCCAAGTTGTGAGTTCAACTATGGAAGTGTAACGGTTGTTAATTCAGATCCCACAATCACATCTTATACCTTGATACCAACAAATCCTGCGGGGAATCCACAAACAAATTCTTCAGGTATTTTCACTAATCTTTCCTCAGGCACATTCAATGTATTTATAACTGCTTCAGGGTGTAATTCAACTTTCACACAAGCAGTTATTCTTCCGACGCTCGTTTTACCTACACTTATTGTAAATTCTCCAACAGTGTGTGAAGGAGAAACAGTTACTATTACAGCGCAAGGTACGCCGTCTGGAGGAACATATGCATGGCAAGGCACAGGAATTACCTCAAATAGCATAACTACGACTGCCACTTCTTCAGAAAATTTTGAAGTTACTTATACCTTCAATGGGTGCTCGACGCAGGTTCAATCTATTTTAACTGTAATCCCGATTCCTGCAATAGAAGTAACAGGGGGACAGATTTGTGCCGGAGACGAACTGATGCTTCAACCAATTGTCTCAGTTCCCGGCGGAACGTTTGCCTGGGAACCAACCGGAAGTACAGCTTCATCCATTACGGTGGCCCCCGAGCAGAGTACTGTTTTCTCCGTGACATATACTGTGGGTCAATGTGAAAGCGTGGCCGATACAGCGTTAGTTGTAGTAAATGACTACCCTCAAGCATCATTCATTCCAAGCACTTATGTCTTCTCAGATTATTCAGAACAGGTGGAATTTTACAATACATCTTCAGGAGCAGTGAGCTACATCTGGGATTTTGGAGATGGAGATTCCTCTTCAATGTCCAATCCGACCCATCAGTATGTTGTAATAGATGAGGACGGATATATAGTTACGCTTATTGCCTTGAATGAGGCTGGTTGTCCGGACACAACAAGCGTAAAGATTGATCATGACATTTTAATTTACTATGTTCCAAATACCTTTACACCGGATGGAAACTCAGTGAATCAGGTCTTTAAACCAGTTTTTACAGATGGATTCGATCCGTTCCAGTATGGATTGTATATCTACAATCGATGGGGCGAATTAATCTTTGAATCTCATAATGCAGATTTTGGATGGGATGGTGCATATGGAATAGGAGAAAATGCGCGGCTGTGTCAGGATGGAACGTATGTTTGGAAAATTGATTTCAAACGAAGAAATAACGATGAGACGATTACCATTACAGGTCATGTCAATCTCATACGATGACGATACCCTTGAAAATTGTAATTATTAAAAATGGAGTAAAAAAAATCCGGAGGGCGAATTGTGAAATCCTTGATGCACTCGGTCGCAATTCAGATTTTACCTTATCTACCTATAATACAGAATTTTCGGGCCATGCACAGGAGCTTACACTTCAAAGTATTCACGTTCAACCGGATGTGATCATTGCAGTTGGTGGTGATGGCACATTTCATGAAGTTGTGAATGGCATTCGTAAATCCGGAAGGCAAATTCCTGTCGCTTTTCTGCCAAATGGTACGGCAAATGACTTTGTACTGGGATATGAATTAACCTGGACTATTGAAACATTTATCAGTGCTTTAAGAGAGAGGAAGACGACAGAAATTGATTTGATCCGAATCAATTTCAGTGACCAGATAAAATGGTGTTTGAATATTGCGGATACCGGATTTGGTGGAAAGGTAGTTCAGACACTGAACAAACAGCGAAGTTGGCTCGGGGGCAAGGTGTCCTATGTGATCGCAATTCTCAGATCCTTTTTGTATTACAAAAACCCAGTCATGACCATAAGTTACGAAGGAGGCTCTTACGAGGGGCCAGTTCTACTCACTGCGGCATGCAATGGACCGGTGTTTGGAGACGGATTGTATATCGCTCCGGAAGCCCGACCGAACGATGGCGTTATGAATGTCACCATTCTGGGTGATGTCAATCTTTGGGACTACCTCAAGAATCTAAAACGAATGAAGAAAAAATTACCTATTCTGCATCCGGAGGCCCAATATCTTCGCACCAGTTTTTTGAAAATTCAGGCAACAGATCAGAATGTATATACGGAGTCAGATGGCGAATTGGCAGGCAGTGGGGACGTAGAATTTGCAATCGAGCCTGCAGCCCTTCACATGTTGGTTCCATGAATGTCTTCCAGTCCTTTTAGGAAATTTTGTGTTTTAAGAGTTAAAATCCTGCATACTTTAACGTTTATTTTTCGTCGCTTAACAGATAGAGAATATAAACATAACAATCCAAAAGAAGGTGTCGATACACAAACTCATATTTTATTGGGTTGCCGAAGGACTTCTGACTCTCGCACAATTCCTCAGAATTAGTTACTACGAGATCAATATTCTTGTATACTATTTTCTTATTCCATTTACTTGGGCTGCACTTTTGGATGGAATATTTGATGTTCATTATTTAAAAATCACTTTCGTTTTCATTTGTATTGCTTTGGCAACGGCAGTACGTGATTTTCGGAAATTTTCTGAGGCTTTATTTAAAAAATCGGTCGCATTTCTGAATTATTTTAATCGGTTTAAAAGCAATTACATTGCTTCCTCTGTTTGGATTTGTGTGGTCTTGCCGGGTTTAATTTATGCGGCGTTGATCTACCAGTTTTTGCATTAAACATCAGGAATTTTTGGCAGTATTTTAAATTCGCCGCAATGCCGGTTCATGTTGAAGGATTTTTGTTTATTTGACGGTGACTTCAACAAAGCGGCATTTATCCACTTTTGATCTGACAATCATTGTCATTAGTCTGGTAATTGGCATGGGAATCTTCAGGACGCCCTCTGAGGTGGCCGGATATGCTCAAACACCATTGATCTTCTTTTTAGCATGGGCTGTTGGGGCATTGGTGAGTTACTTTGGTGCCGCTACTTTTGCAGAAATTGGCTCGCGTTATCCTGCCACAGGAGGGTTTTATAAGGTGTTTTCCTTTTGTTACAGTCCTGTTTTTGCGTTCATGGTGAATTGGATCACGGTTATTTCCAATGCTGCATCTACTGCTGCAGTGGCTATAATGGGATCGGAGTATCTTTCAGAAACGCTATTCCCGGGATCTTCAGAAATTGTTACTCAATCCATTGCTATTCTGTCCGTTTTGGTCCTTACCGGTGTCAATTTATTGGGAATTCAAGTCAGTAAAACAGTTCTTAATACTCTTATGATCCTTAAGATTACTCTTATTCTCGCATTGATTGGTTGTGTCTTCATAGATTCTCCTGAAGTACAGCAAGGCGCTACGGATATTTCACCTAAAAATGATCAATGGAATGCATTTTTGTTATGTTTTGTACCTGTCTTTTTTACATACGGAGGATATCAACAGACCATGAATTTTGGGGGTGATATTGAGCATCCATCGAGTAAATTACCAAAGGCGATTTCAAGAGGCATACTGGTTATAATGTTCCTTTATTTGGCGGTTAATTTCAGTTATTATCACGTATTGGGGTTAGAGGGAATGTCTGTAACCAAAACTCTTGCGTCGGATGTGATAGGCCTCGTTTTTGGTTCATATGCGGCGAAATTAGTTTCCTTACTCATGTTTTTTGCAATTATGACTTTTGTGAATGTCTCAATATTGAGCAATCCGCGGGTGTATTACGCCATGGCTGAAGATGGAGTAATGCCGGGAATTTTTTTACGAACGAACAAACGAACAAACGTTCAGGTTTTTGGTGTTCTCGTATTTTGTGGAATGATTCTTTTTACATTGCTTTTTGTCAATTCGTTCAGAAAAATACTTGAATATGTCATGTTCTTCGATAGTTTAAGTCTGATCGCTGCCTCCGCTGCCATCTTTATTTTGCGAAAGCGTAAGATCGGAGAGGACAGATCTGACATATACAAAATGAGAGGTTATCCAGCCATGCCATTGATTTATATTCTTGTATACACCGCAGTAAATATAAGTGTGTTCATTGCAAATCCTTCTGCTTTCGTTTGGGGTGCAGTGTTGTTTGCACTCGGGTTTCCTTTATTCTATGGTGTTCGAAGAATGATCGCGGGTAGAAAACGATAGTTTGAGGCGTCAAACCTCTTTCTTAAGTGCCCGTATATCGATTTAATTCTATGTTTATTGCTCGGGATTTTATTAGATCAACGACTCCATTAATGGTTTAATTCAGTTTGGGAGATCTGTTTTCTTGATTAATTTTTGTCTTACCGGGACAAATTAATTAGCTCAATCGTTTTAACATCTTTTAATTTTACTCCATAATAGTTAAAATCGTTCTCATCTGGCTTCTCCACTTCGATAATATCGATTACGCAATCCTTGATCGGGATAGGCTGGAAGGTGAGTGTAAATACTTGCCAGTCTTCAGTGGATTCGAAATGATGTAATTCAGGAGCTATTGTAATGTTTACGGCTTCTTTCATGGTGTAACGCTTTTCTGAACCTTCTACCTGAATAAAGGTGTTTTGGGCAATGCGGATCCATCCCCCCTTTTCATAGATCCATTCTGCCACATATCCAAAATCGATTTGCGTATATTCTTCGGTGAGGATTATACGTAGCACTTCTGGGTTCTTCTTCTGGTTTTCGGGAACTTCGAAACTTGCCAGGTAGTTTTTGTTGTTCGTGTTCATTCAGTAAGGTTTTGAGTGAATTTTTTAAACCATTTTGGTTCAACAATCTCAAGGTGATAGCCTTGTGACAGACAGAACCTTGCTAATTCCACAGATGGGATCACCTCAAAGGTAATGTGCGATGTCCCGTAATTCTCCTTTTGTATCCGCTGACTTTCATGAAGTGGGTAGGCCTGGAAGTAATGGGTTCCTAATTGACTTACATGAATTTTAATTGTTTCCTTTTTGGCTTCAGGGATTGGAAACACCCCATATACGTCTTGTTGATAGGCCTTCCGTTTTTCCCGGTCTGTTAGAATAAACTTCTTGTTTAGTAAAAGCGGATTGCTAATTCTATCTAAACCGAACGTTCGAATGTCATTGTGTGTTTCGGAAAAACCAATGACATACCACCTGTTTTCGAATTCTTTGATTAAAAAAGGATGAAGAAGAATGTGCTTGTAGTGCCGCTTTTTGTAAGAAAAATGAATAAATGAAACGGGAATCCTTTCTTTGCATGCGTTGTAGAAAAGATCGAAGTTTTCAAAGCCCCTCGAAGGCGGTGGCGCCATCATCTGCAGAACTGGCAGACGATCATCTTTCTTTTGCCCGACCTCCAGGGTGGCAGAAAGTAATTTTTCCACGGCGTGCGTGAATTTGTCACTGATGCGGGAGCTACCGATGGATTGAATAAGCTCGACAGCTTCTTGTATGGCAACAAGTTCTTCCTGCCGTAGTGAAACTCCGGCCAGTGTATAACTGGGATCCAGATATTCGTATCCTCTGCGTTGCCGGTTGTAATGGATTGGGGCATCAAATCCGTCCGGATGTGGCAGGCGCATGTTGGCGATATCTTTTTGAATGGTTTCCGGTGACGGTTCGAAATCCAATTTTTGCATACACGCGGAAATGATTTCTTCCATCGTTGGGTATTTGCGCATAGGATTGCGCAGCAAACTATCAATCACTTTGTACCTTCTGAAGGCACTTTTACTCAGATTCATTGTAGAAATTTTGTAACAAAATACAACTAATTTTAACTCCGCATATAAAATACGGATGATTTTTTTTCCTTTGTCTCAATTAAAATTTCTAAACAATGGACACAAAAATTAAACGATTGCTTGAAACTGACTTAAAGCTGAAAGTGGACAAACCAATGAGGTTATTCAATCCGGAAGGAATGGATCATACCAAAGAGTTGCGAATTAAATCAATTGAGGCCACGGCCGAATATACGCGCATTGATTTTATTTATCGTTCATCCATGATCTATGAGAACGGCGGTTGGATCCAAATGGAAAAAGATGCGTATATCCAGCCAGTAGGGTCGAACCGTAAATATAGATTGGTTCGTGCAATTGGAATTCCAATCGCACCGAGCAAGCACTATTTCAAAAGAAAAGGTGAATACCATACATATACGTTAATCTTTCCTCGTTTACGCAGAAGGACTCTCAAAATCCATATTATTGAAAAATTGGCACCGGGGTCTTATTTCAACTTCTTCAATGTAGATTACTCCAATTGGATGACGGTGCCCCATCCCGCGGACATTATCAGAACAAACAATTAACCTATGAAACCAACGCTTGATTTTTCAAGAGAAAAGAAAGCCAAGGCGATCTTCATGCCCTTTGGCTATAACTTCAAAAAAGCTACGCTATGAATATGTATGTGATAACGAATGACAAAGCGTTCAGAAGACTTCTTGAAGAACTCGATGACGAAACGCTTAGTTTGTATGGCTGGAAATACGTTGAATCGATCGATATCAGATTAAGACTAAATGATGACGACCTCGACCTTGCCTATTTCATTGCAGAAAACTACGGGGATATTAAATGCCCTCCGAATGGGGATGAGGAATATTTGCTGCACAGTTTGGAAAAATATTTATTCCGAAAGCCCGAGGAAGAACTGAGGGATCTCTATCACGATTATATTGAACGGGAGTGCGTGATAGAGGATATGATGGAGTTGAGTCAGCACAAACGATTGACGTTTATTGCGCATCTTAAAAAATGCGACCGGGATGAACTGGAGCGCTTCGATACTGTTTACTTGAATTAAATAAAGGGGCTGTCTCAAAAGGAAAGTCCCTTTTTCATTTAATATTGTTCAAAACAAAAAACGGGAGATTTCTCTCCCGCCCTGAAAGATGATTATCTTTCAGTATGTGTGTAGAATCAAAGA
>JBEGVI010000081.1:0-30029 GCA_041178485.1 Bacteroidota bacterium
GTTATCGCCGATCTCTCGCATAAAAAAGAAATCAAACCTTCGCATTTCTTTGGGTTCGGATATACTTATTCTGTGCAACTTGACAAATGGAACATTCAGGAGCAAGCCGCAGATTATGTGTTTCTTGGTGATCATGTGCTCTCTTTTGAAAAACCTGGTGCTCTCGGCCTTATTGTAACATTTGACACATGGAAAAAACACTATGAAGCTGTGCCAGGCATTCATCCACTGGTCAGGCCCCATGAATTGAATGAAATAAACACTGAATCCTTATTCTTTCTTGAAATTAACAGCACAAGTGACCTTGAAAACCTGAATATTTCTAACTCGAATTGCATTTTTGTCTTCAATGCACAATGTAGTAATCGTGTTCAGGCATCTAGATTTTGGTTTAACATTCTAAAAACCAATAACTTAAACTCACCTGTAATCCTGAAAAACTCAAATGAAGAGCACGATGCTGAAACATTTCAATTGGAAGTTTCATCGGAGCTTGGTGCGCTACTCATTGATGGTCTTGGAGATGGGATTTGGATTGAGGGAGATCAACCTACTGCACTTATCAACACGACGTCTTTTGGAATTTTACAAGCTACGAGAACACGGATTTCAAAAACCGAATACATTTCCTGTCCTTCTTGCGGCCGCACATTGTTCGACCTTCAAGAAACAACCGCCAAAATCAGAAAAGAAACCGATCACCTGAAAGGATTAAAGATTGGGATTATGGGCTGTATTGTGAATGGTCCGGGCGAAATGGCTGATGCTGACTATGGATATGTAGGCACGGGACCCGGGAAAATCACTCTCTACAAAGAAAAAACTGTTGTCAAAAAGAATGTCCCGGAAGAAGAGGCGGTGCAGGAATTGATCGAACTGATAAAAAGTCACGGAGATTGGGTTGAACCTGTATAATTATATCCACTCTTAAAAATTAAAAGGTCCGATATTAAATATCGGGCCTTCTTTTTTTATGGTGTTTCACGTGAAACTATCTTCCCAAATGAATCAATAAAACCGAAATATCACTGGGAGACACGCCACTTACCCTGGATGCCTGCCCAATAGTTGCGGGATTTATTTGCTGTAATTTTTCTTTTGCCTCGATGCTTAAACTTTGAATGTTTTGGTACTCTAAACCCTCTGGAATCCTGACATCTTCCAGTCTTTTTAGTTTCTCAACCTGTTCTTCCTCGCGCAAAATATACCCTTCGTATTTAATTAAAATCTCCGCTTGTTCAATAATTTCTTTTTGGTCTGATTCTAAATTATCGACCACATTTTTAAACTCGGGAGACACTTCCAATACATCATAAATTGAAAGTTGTGGCCTGGAAATCAAACCAGTCAATTTTACCTGTTGCGTGAGAGCAGAGGATCCTTTTTCAGTCAATACCGGATTGGCGATGTCCGGTGTAATGCCTATTTCACGAGAGGCCTTAATAAGGGAATGTGCACCCGACATCTTATATTCCATTCTCCTAAGGCTTTTTTCATCTGTAAGGCCTATGTTGTAACCAATAGGAGTTAGGCGTATATCTGCATTGTCTTGTCTCAATAAAATTCTAAACTCGGCACGGCTGGTAAACATACGATAAGGTTCTTTCGTCCCCTTTGTAATTAAATCATCTATGAGGACCCCGATGTAAGCATCATTTCGCCCCAATACAAATTCTGCTTGCCCGTGTACCTTGCGGTGTGCGTTTATTCCAGCCATTAATCCCTGACATGCTGCCTCTTCATACCCTGTTGTGCCATTGATTTGCCCTGCAAAATAAAGGTTCTCGATAAGCTTTGTTTCTAAAGTATGCTTCAATTGAGTTGGCGGGAAATAATCATATTCGATTGCATAGCCAGGACGAAACATTTTCACATGCTCAAAACCGGGTATTGTTCGCATGGCCTCCAGCTGGACTTCCTCCGGTAGAGAGGTGCTGAATCCATTCACATAGATTTCAACCGTTTTCCAGCCCTCAGGCTCAACAAAAATCTGATGCCGATCACGGTCTGCAAACCTATTTATTTTATCCTCTATACTCGGACAATATCGTGGTCCAGTACTTTTAATAGCCCCATTAAACATCGGGGACCTATCGAATCCTGTTCTTAGAATATCATGTGTATGTTCATTTGTATACGTGATATGACAAGGGCGTTGATTTGTTAACGGCGCCACTTTTCCATGGCTGAACGTCGATGGATTTTCATCTCCCTCCTGAACTTCCATCTTTGAATAATCAAGAGAACGGCCATCCACTCTTGGGGGGGTTCCGGTCTTCATTCTTCCCGCTTCAAATCCATGTTGCACCAGGTCTTCAGTGATTCCAGTTGCCGCCTTTTCACCAACCCTTCCACCGCCAAACTGTTTCTCGCCTAAATGAATTAAACCATTCAAAAAGGTTCCATTGGTAAGAACTACCGCGCCTCCATATACATCTACCCCAATAGAGGTTCGCACACCCTTTACCGTGCCTCCCTCAATGATCAAACCGGAACACATGTCCTGCCAAAAATCAACATTTGGGTTGTTCTCCAACAACAAACGCCATTCTTCGGCAAAAAGCATTCTGTCGTTTTGAGTTCGCGGTGACCACATCGCCGGGCCCTTTGATCTGTTCAACATACGAAACTGTATTGCACTTCTATCACTTACAATACCCGATCCGCCGCCTAAAGCATCAATTTCGCGTATTATCTGCCCTTTCGCAACACCACCCATGGCTGGATTACAACTCATTTGCGCAATCGTGTTCATGTTCATCGTGACAAGCAGCACACGACTTCCCATTTTACCAGCGGCGTTCGCAGCCTCACAGCCAGCGTGTCCACCTCCGACGACAATCACATCATATTTCTGGAGCATTTTTCAAATGTTTCACGTGAAACAAAATTACGCCAATTCGGCTCATGTTTCACGTGAAACATATTTCTTTAAGTAATAGTTTTCCATTTCGCGCATCTGCATTTCTTCCTCCAGCAACTTGTCTTTATACCCACATAAATGCAATATTCCATGAACACACACCCTTCTTAATTCCGTTAAAAACTCTTGCTTTAACTCAATAGAATTCTCTTGAACACGATCTAATGAAATGTAGAGTTCACCACTCAATGTGGGCCAATCAGAATAGTCAAAAGTGATAATATCCGTGTAAAAATCGTGGTTCAAGTAACTTCTGTTCATCTCAATTAAAAACGCGTCAGAACAAAACACTACGCTTAAATTTTCACAAACAAAACCCTCTTCCTTAACAGCAGCCAAAAGCCATAAAACAAGAAGTTCCGAATCTAAATCCGGAACCTCTTCAACATTGTTATAACAAACCTCTATCACTTATTAAAATAGATATTTACACTACTGCCGGCATCTTCAAATTCTACTTCATCTGCTAAATTCTTCATTAAAAAGATGCCCCTCCCATTTTCTTTCATAAGATTTTCTGGAGCCGTCGGATCGGGTAAATTAATAAAATCAAATCCCTCCCCCTGGTCTTTAATATTAAAACAAAACTCTGTTCTGTTGTCGCCGACTGCTACATTCACTTCCATTTCAGGGCTAAAACGATTTCCGTGCTCTATTGCATTATTCACTGCTTCTGTAACTGCCACAAGCACATTTCCATAAAACTCCTCGTTTACACCCAAATCAGTACACACCTTGTCAACTAAATTTTCGACTCGGCCCACGGCTTCAAATTTGGAGGGTATAGAAACACGGTCAATAATAGTAAATCCTTCCTTCATAACAACGAATACGTTCCTTAATGCTGAAAGCTATTCCCTATTGAAATATTCACTCGCCTTATCCTTATAATACTTTCTAAAGACCGGGTCAACGGATCGCAATAATTCAACTTGCTTTAGCTTTTGACGGTTATACTCATCAAAGCGAATTTGGTTACCATAATTTTCATTTTTTCCGCCTGTTGACTCTCTTTTTTCCTCGTAGCCTCTTTCCATCAAAGCCTTTTCTGACTCCAGCAATCTGGTCAAAATATCTTTCTGACGTTTTAATGTTTCATTCGTAAACATTTTATTTACCAATTCCTTCTCCTGCTTCTCCAACTCTTTAATTAAAGGGTTCAATTGGTTTCCAGAACCTTTGCCGTCTTTATTCAATTCGTTTCTCAATTGTTCCAGCTTCTGTCTTATGGCTGTTTGTTCAGCAGCCATCTTCGCAATTTCTTTATTTCCCAGGCCCGGCATGCCCATTCCGCCTTCTCCTGGCTTATTGCCCGGCTGTGAACCGGGTTTTTCACCATTCGGGTTGTTGCCTTTTTCCATTTGCTGAAGCTGTTTTTTTAACATCTGCTTCATGTCTCCCATCGACATTGAATTACCGGATTTAGGCTTTCCGTTTCCTCCAGGTTTACTGCAGCTTCCCTGTCCCTGCATCATACTTTGCTGCATTTGTTGCTGCATGCTTTGCAGACTTTCATTCAATAAGAGTGCAAGATTATTGTACGAGGTCATTACAGATTGTTGGTGTATTCCCAAATCTCGCTTACGGTGTTCATCAATGTCATCCAAAATCAATTCATGATTGTCTTCAATTGTATTTAACTCCTTGTCCACAAACGAGGCGATTTTAGGCTGCCGTTTTGCTAAAGCCAATAAACTGTCACGAACCGGAAGCGTTTCATCGATTATCTGTCGTTGTTTGCGTCCATATCGCCTGTATGCAGGATCTGTGTCTCCTACTTTTGTAAAGCGCTGCATCACGAGCTCTTGATCAAAACTCAGGGCCATTAAGCTTTCCAGAATATTTCGAAGAGAGTTAATATCTTCCTCTTGCTGCTGCTGGTTTGCCATTTGTTGCTGCATGTCCAATTGTTCAGCAAGCGACTTCATTTTGTCAGACGCACTCTTTTGGTTTTCGCCTGCTTTTTTAGTTTTATTATCGCTCAATTTATCAGACGCTTGCTGCATCTCCTCTGATATCTCTTTTTCCTGGTCTTCTGTGTCGCCCAATTCCATTGGATCTTCAAGTGCTTTATTGAGCTCATTAAGCTGATTCAAATCTTCTTGAAGTTGCTCAAATTTTTCATTTAAGGCATTCTGTTTTTCCTTTGCAGATTTTGCATCAAGCTTCCCGTTTTCTGTATCCTTACGCAGCTCTTCTTGTTCTTGGGACAATTCCTTCAACTCTTTCTCTATGTCATCTATCTTTTCATTTACTTGGAGGCGTTTTAACATCTCCATACTACGGTCTAACTGCTTTTTCATGTCTTCTGAGTTTTGCTCCAAATCCTCGAGCTTTTCTTTCAACATGTCTTTATTGTTTTCCTTCATCAATTTTTCAAGCTCATCCAGCAACTTTCTAAGCTCATCGTCCATCACTTCATCCAAAAGCTTCTCTAGCATCTCTTGTTTTTCCAGAAGCTCCTTATCCATTTCAGAAAGCTGATTCTTCTCTTCCAGACTATTTTCCATTTGTTGTTTCAACTGTTCGAGAGATTGCAAAATTTGATTTTGCTCTTCCTTAAGTTGCTCAACCTTATTTAATTTATTCCAATCGGCGTTTTTCGATCCCAACACATCTTTTTTCAATTTATCTACATTCTTCTGGAATTGCTGGGTGCGTTTCATGATATCCTCCAGAGACTCTTTTGACTGTTCCTGTTCTTGTTGGCGTTGTTCATTAAGCTCTTCCAGGCCTGGCAACTTGTAGGTAAATGTTTGGCTTCTAGTAGATTTCGGGCCATTTACTCCATCATTGTCACTCACTGTAAAATAGTACTCTACCCGATCCTTGAGGTTCAAGTTTTCTCTACGAAAATCAACCGCAAAGTCAAACCCCGATTCCATTCCTGAAACCTTTTGGACATTCAGACGATTGGTTCGTTTGGTACCATTTTCCGAAATAATAGTGTACACAAAATTTAATCCGGTCAACCCATAGTCATCCGCAACTCTTCCAGAGAAAAAGCGAACGCCATCGGCAATACTGTCTTTAAACTCCTCTAATTGAATGGACGGATAAGCATCTTTTAAAACTGTAATGGTAAGTTTTGTAGAGTCTGTTTTACTCTTGAATTTATTGAACAACACAAGTCTAACCCTGCTCTCTTCACGAATCTTTTTAGTCAATTTAAAACCATCCGTGAAAAACTCTTGCGGCGCTCCATTAAAGAAAAATTTAACCTTCTGAGTGTTCTTGGTTTTAACACTCCATTTTATTTGTGTTCCCTCAGGAACCGTCATGTCGCCGGCATTTTCAATTAACTCTTGTTCTCTACCTAAGTATTTCGGATAAGACAATGTGGCTTGAAGCCTTCCAATCACGGATTTACCAAAAACTTCGAACGCGTAGTCGTTGCTCGTAAATTCATTCGCCTCAAAATGAAAGTTGCCAGATTTTGAGGGTTTCTGAATTAATCCTTCAAATGTGTTTTTACCTGTTCGCTTCAAAAGGAATTTTCCATTTTCACTCACAACATAAACATTGTCCGGAAAGTCCTTGCCGTCCAGTCTTAGGTGAACAGGTAAACTTTCACCCTCCTCCAAAACACTTTCTGGGGTAAGTAAAACAAATTTAAATGGCGCCTCAGGTTTAAATTCTCGTGAATAATTAACCACCCGCTTCGTTCCTTCGCTGAAAAGTTCCGGTGCCGCAACCCCGATTGCTACAAAAAGCACAAATAATGGAATCAGGTATTTCGCGTATTTTCTGTTTTCACGGATATCGATCGCAGAAGAAAACGGTATCACGCTTAAAGAATCAGCACGTTGAACTACACTGGCGCGTATCAATTCAAGGTTTCCTGTATTTTCCTCTAAACTGTCTTTTAGCTGAAGTGTATTTCTTAACCTGTCCGAAATTTCCGGAAAAAAATTTCCGATGATGTCTGATGCCTGATAGCGGTCTATACGCTTCCCAAATGAATAGATCTTTGCGAGTGGAAGTATAAGATATGTAGTAAGTAAATAGAGGTTTATTCCAATAAAAGAGAAAAAAAGCAGTGCCCTTGTAACACTTCCAAAACGACCAAAATATTCAAGGGTAATGGTCAATAAATACGATACCAGGAAAAAGGTAAGAAACAAAATGGCCCCCTTCACCATTTGATTCTTATAGAATTTTCTGATGAAGCGATCAATGTGATCCAGAAGAAGGTCAAATGAATTCATTCCGCGCCTTATCTCACTAAATTAGAATATCTGATCGAAAACGAGATAATTTTTTCTTTATAACACCCCATTATCCTGTTAAAAGTGGTTAAATCCGCAGACTTTAAGCTTTAAAAAACTGACTATCTTTGTCCAAATACCTGAAAAAAATGTCAACATCTCCGGTTCGCGTACGTTTTGCTCCTTCTCCAACAGGCCCTTTACACATGGGCGGGGTTCGAACAGCGCTCTACAATTATCTCTTCGCTAAAAAAAACAAAGGAACATTTATCATCCGAATAGAAGATACAGATCAAACGCGTTTTGTTCCCGGGGCCCAGGAATACATCATGGATGCACTCGGCTGGTGTGGAATCATGCCAACTGAAGGTCCGGGGATTGGTGGAGACTATGGCCCGTATGTACAAAGTGAACGCAAAGAGCTTTACCGGCCGTTTGCCGAGCAACTTGTTAAAGAGGAAAAAGCCTATTATGCGTTTGACTCCTCAGAAGAGCTCGATCAGATGCGAGAAAAGGCCAAAGCGATGGGCATGCCGAACTGGCAATACAACCACATAACAAGAACGTCGCTGAAAAACTCTTTGACTTTGCCACAAGACCAGGTGGACGCTTTACTCCAAAGTGGTGCACCTTACGTGATACGCATGAAGATGCCTCGCAACGAGGATATACGCTTTGAAGACATCATTCGTGGGTGGGTCGTGGTGAACACCAATAATCTTGACGATAAGGTGCTCTTCAAAAGCGATGGAATGCCGACCTATCATTTAGCCAACATCGTTGATGACCACCTTATGAAAATTAGCCATGTGATCCGCGGAGAGGAGTGGTTGCCTTCTGCTCCTTTACATGTTATGTTGTATCGTGCATTTGGTTGGGACGTACCTCAATTTGCTCATCTTCCACTTCTATTACGTCCTGACGGAAATGGAAAGCTGTCTAAGCGCGATGGAGACCGGTTGGGCTTTCCTGTTTTTCCGACAGACTGGACAACTTCAGAAGGAGAATTGTATTCCGGGTACCGTGAAAAAGGTTATTTCCCTGAAGCTTTTATCAATATGCTTGCCTTCTTAGGGTGGAATCCGGGAACACCGCAAGAAATTTTTTCTCTGGACGAGCTTTCTTCCGCTTTTACGCTTGAACGTGTTTCGAAGGCTGGTGCAAAGTTTGATCCTGACAAAACACGCTGGTACCAACAACAATACCTAAGGAACTATTCAAATACAGCGCTTGCCGAATTGCTCAAAGCACAGCTCGGCAGAACGGAAGACACAAAGCTTCTCGAAGAAGTCTGTGGCATGATGAAAGAACGGGCAACCTTTATCCAGGACATTTTATCAGAAGGATCTTACTTATTTGAAAGACCTGTAGAATATGATGAGCAAACTGTCACAAAAAAATGGAAAGAGGACAGTGCAGGGCTGATGACGGAATGGATTGAAATTTTAAACTCGCTTTCCGAATTTACTCAGGAACCTATTGAAAATGCTTTCAAAGAATTCATACAATCTAAAACTCTTGGGATCGGAGCGGTATTGCCTTTGTTTCGTCTTTTAATCACAGGAACGGGCACTGGTCCAAGCATGTTTGAAATCGCGCAATTTCTTGGAAAAGAGGAATGTATTGCCCGTCTCAAAACAGGAATAAACACTGTTGAAGCACTTAAAACCAACACGTGAAACATACGATAGAGGTCAACGGAATAAAACTTTATGCCTTTCACGGTTGCTTGCCTGAAGAAGAAAAAATAGGCGGAAACTACGTTGTTGATGTTATGTTAAATACAAACTTCCGCCAGGCAGCCATTCACGACACACTTGAAAACACGGTGGACTATGTGGATGTCAACCGTATTGTAACCGAAGAAATGGCAATTCGCTCAAAATTGATCGAACATGTAGGTCAACGAATTGTAAATCGTCTACGGACAGAATTAAAAGGAATTCGTTCTCTAAAAGTGCGTGTGACCAAATTAACACCCCCAATTAATGGAGACGTTCAAAACGTAGCAATCGTGATCGAAGAAACGAATTAATGGAGTAGACATTCCCAAATTCGTAAGTTTATAAATTTTACTACCTTTGTAACCTCTAAAAATGGTCTCGTGGCCGAGAGGCTAGGCACCGGTCTGCAAAACCGTCTACAGCGGTTCGAATCCGCTCGAGACCTCCAAATCCTCCGAAAAATCGGGGGATTTTTTTATCTCACCATTTTAAGTTCACTCGATCGTGTAACAACTTCACCTGTAGCGGATCTGGCGGTGAAATAATAAATGTACGTGCCATCTGGTGCAGGTTCCCCGGACAGTAACAATCCATCCCATACGATTGATGGATCAGACGAGGTGAAAACAACTTGATTTCTCGAATTTAGAATAACCAGATTAAAATCATTCAAACCAACAGCAGATAACGTAAACACATCATTGGAACCATCGCTATTTGGGGTGAATATATTTGGAAGTACAAACGAATATGAAGGACTGCTTTCATTTTTCTCAGGTCGGCTCTGTTCATCAGTATGCTGAACATTTTCATTTTTTACCGGTAACTCTGTTGTTGTTTCAGCGGGTGAAGGAAGGTCTTGAACAGTATTTGTTTCCCTATTCGTCTGTAAACTTACTGTTTCCACCGAGGGAGTAAGATTTAAATCTTCTAAAAGAACATTCGATTTCACTTGTTGGCTTTGATTGTTCTCCGGAGCCACAGTATTGTTCTGTAATTGTTGTCCAGGAATTTGACCTGTTTCATCCTGAATAGTCTCTTCTGTACTTTTTATATCTGAATTAATTTGATTCGACTCTGTTTTGGGTTTATTATCCGGTTTATTCCTTACATTTTCGCCTTTTGAGTTTACTGAAAACCAAATAACAGCGCCCGCTAGTACTGTTGATGCTAAGCCAATAATTGCAGTTTTAATGAGTGAAAAACCTCCGGTTGCAACAGGTACCAATGGAGTTATTTGCGAAGAAACAGCGTTCCACACAGCGGGATCAACCGTGGGTTCAAACCCATTGAGTTTTTCTCTTAAAATATCCTCTATATTTCCTTTATCTGCCAATTTCTTCTTTTTCCAGTTTTTTTCTCAGGTATGCCCTCGCCCTTGAATATTGTGATTTTGATGTGCTTTCGGTGATTCCTAAAGTATCTGCTATTTCCTGATGAGAATACCCCTCAATGGCAAATAAATTAAACACAACCCTGTAACCGTCCGGCATTGCAGAGATCAGTTGAACTATTTCCGCTGCAGATAATTCAGCCACTACACTCTCGCTTTCCGATTGATTAGCAGCAAATTCAAGATCTACATCAGCACTTATCTTCATTTCTTTCCGTAAAGAGTCTAAGGATGTGTTGACCATTATTTTTCTGATCCATCCTTCAAAAGATCCTTCGTTTTTGAACTCAGAAAGTTTTAAAAAAACCTTTACAAAACCGTCCTGAAGCACATCTTCTGCCTGCTCTTTCGACTTACAATAGCGCATACATACACCCAACATTTTTGGGGCAAACCTGTCAAATAACGTCTTTTGTGCCCGGACGTTTCCACTCAAACAATCTTTGATCAATGCAGAATCATCCATTGACACAGTTCTCTAAAAGACCTTCTATTTCCAAAAAAGGTTGCATGCCCCTCAAAGTTACCTTTAAAAAACATTAAATTCGCTTAATATGAATCTGTTTCGAGGACTTCTTTTATCCTTTATGTGTTTGTGCTTTTGGTGTGTTTCAGCGCGCGCAACAAAAATTAAATTAATTGAAGGGAACTGGAAGGGTATACTCACATTGTCACCAACTGCGAATTTGCCTTTTGATGTACGAATTAAGATTCTTGACAAGACTAAGCAGTTAGATGTTCACATCATAAATGGAAAAGAAGACATTGCGTTGGTATACACGGGAAGAATCAATGACAGTATTAAATTAGAGTTTCCGGCTTTTGCAACCTATCTCATTTTAAAACCTTTAAAAAACAGCCGTTTGGAAGGCTACTGGGTAAATCCCAATAAAACAAATAAGTACAGAATTCCTTGTTTCATCACATACGGCTCGGGAAAACGATTCGAACACCCTGCGCTATACCAAAGCTCTGTTCAACCTGCAGATGTTCAAGGAAAATGGGAAACCACCTTTGAAGCAGGCACATCTGATTCATCCAAGGCTGTTGGAATATTCCAACAACGATACAATGAAATTTCCGGCACCTTTCTAACAGAAACAGGTGATTACCGTTATTTAGAAGGAAATGTGGTTTCTGACAGTTTATTCTTGTCCACATTTGATGGGTCTCACGCGTTTTTATTTAAAGCAAGAATAAACAAGAATTCAGTTATTCAGGGTGACTTTTACAGCGGAAAACATTGGTCTTGTAAGTGGGTGGCTTTTAAAAATAATTCTTTTGAACTTGCACATCCCGACTCACTCACATACCTGACCAAATCAGAGCCTTTTACACTTCAGATTAAACCCGATTCAGAAATTGTTTTTCAGTTTCCTAACCAAAACACAAAAAATAAAGTTGTGATCCTTCAAATCATGGGAACATGGTGTCCAAACTGCATGGATGAATCCCGATTTTTTAAGGAACTTTATCAAAAATACCATTCTCAGGGACTGGAAATTTATGCCTTGTGTTATGAGAGTGGTTCTGATGTCAACATTCAAAAACAGCGTATTGCTACATTTATAGAACGCATGCGTCCCGGATATGAATTTATTTTAGCCGGAACAGCAAGTAAAGGGGTGGCATCGCAACATTTTAAAATGTTGAACCAGGTGATGTCTTTTCCAACAGCAATAATTATTGGTAAAGATGGAGAAGTAAAGCGGATCCATACAGGCTTTAATGGTCCGGGAACAGGTGTATATTATACAGAATATACAAAAGAAATGGACGTATTTATTCAGGATCTTCTCAAGAACTAGCTACACGCTATTTTATCAATTCTTTTCTGGTGTCTGCCCCCTTCGAATTCAGTAGTTAAAAAAACGTCTACCATTTCCAGAGCGTGCTCAGTATCTAAAAATCGCGCAGGAAGCGCAAGTATATTTGCATTATTATGTTCCCTTGCCAATACCACTATTTCCTTGTTCCAACACAGCGCACTGCGAATCCCCTGATGTTTATTAACAGTCATATTAATGCCATTTCCTGAACCACAAATAACAATTCCCCTCATTCCGGGATTTTCCTCTACCATCTTTGCAACAGGATGACCATAATCAGGATAATCAATACTTTCCGTAGAATAACAACCGAAATCCTTTATTTCAAACCCTTTATTCATTAAATAATCTATGATTCTGGATTTGAGTTCAAATCCGGCATGATCGGCACCAATTGGAACAAGCATATACTTTATTTTTTGACTTATGACAAAAATAATCTTTATCCACATTTCTGCCTAGTTTTAAAAAATCAGTAATTTTAAAAACATTTAACTCGTTATTTATCAATTAATTAAATATTACACTTATCAACAAGATAATTGCTTTGATTATGAATTACGTATTGAAAAGAAGTGAAATATTTAGGCGTAGTTTTCCGATTAATTTTTGAATTGGAAAATAAATTGAATCTTACAAGACGAAAAACATCTCTTTGTTAGAATGTTTCGAATAGTTAATTCACAAATATTCATCTGTAAAATGGAGTTTGTTATTCACAGATTAACGAAATACACAATCTTTAAAAACTATGTTAACTATTTGTTATTCAAATTCATAAACACAAAATATATGTGAATAAAATCTGAAAAATTACAAATCAAAATTCTCATTGATATTTATGTACACATTTGAACTTCACTAATAAAAACAATAAATTTTCTTTTCAATAAATCTTTATTCTATTAATTAACGTCAACCTAACTTTTGATTTAAATGACGGATAAATAAACTACCTTTGGATAGGTTCATAAACTTTAATTGTTCATACAACCATGTCCAGAGTTAAAATACTAATAGTTGAAGATGAATCGATCGTTGCGAAAGACATTCAGTTTAGCCTTGAAAAGCTTGGATACGAAGTATGTGGGATTGCTTCAACAGCAGACAGGGCCATCGAATTGACCCTGTCTGAAGATCCCGATCTTATTTTAATGGATATCATGTTGAAAGGACCTGTGAATGGCATTGAAACAGCAATGAAATTAAGAGATGATTTTGCTTCTCCGGTCATTTTTCTCACGGCATATGCCGATGAAGCTACCTTAGAAAAGGCGAAAATAGCTGAACCGTACGGGTACATTATCAAACCATTCAAAGAGATTGATTTACAAACTTCCATCGAAGTTGCTGTATACAAACATGAAAAGGAGAAAGTACTCCGTAGAGAGCGTGATTTTTTGTACTCTATTGTTGAAAATAAAGATACCTCTAAAGATTTCATTTTTGTCAAATCAAACAGTAAATTAATCAAGCTTAAAACGGATGATATTTATTACGTTGAAGCTTTAAAAGATTATGTTCTTATTCACACGATAGACACAAGATACACCGTGCACTCAACTATGAAAGAGATAGAAAACAAGTTGGGATCCAGTGAGTTTATACGTGTCCACAGGTCATTCATAGTGCGTTTGGATAAAATTGCTTCCATAGAGTTTCCAAACCTCAATCTGGAAAAAGAGAAAAAAGTTATTCCAATTGGCGGTTCCTACCGAGAGGAACTGAATCAACGAATCAAACTCGTTTAATCCATTAGTAATTCTAGATCGATCTGACGTTTTCTGGGGTGTACTTCGTATATTCGAACACGAACCTTGTCTCCAAAGTTGTATTCTCTTTTTGTTTTTGAACCGATGATTCTGAATTTTTCTGCATCAAAATAGAAACGGTCTCCCGGAATGTCATTCATGGGTACCATTCCTTCACAATAATTTTCATCCATACGAACAAATAAACCAAATTCAGCCAATCCGGATACGGTACCTGTAAACTCTTCTCCGATATATTCTTGAACAAAAAGAGTTTGAAAAAACCGGGTAGATTCTCGCTCTGCTTCTGTGGCTTTACGTTCCATTCTTGAGATGCGTTTACAGATATCATCAAGCTCTTTACCATAACGGTGTTTTGCCTGTTCAAGTTTTTCCTGTAAGATTCTATGAACTACCAAGTCTGCATACCGTCGAATGGGTGATGTAAAATGAGTATAAAAATCAAACGCCAATCCATAGTGACCAATGTTTGTAGTATCGTAAGATGCCTTAGCCATCGATCTGATGGCCATAGTCTGTATAAGGGAATATTCGTTTTTCAAACGGATATCTTCAAGCAACGTATTTATACTTTTTGCAATCTGGTCGGGATGCGAAAACTCTAATTCATACCCAAACTTACCGATGAATACATTGAATAAAGCAATTTTTGCAAGATCTGGTTTGTCATGTACCCGATAAATAAAGGGAACATTATCTTTCCCTTTTTCTTGTTTTCCAACGAAAAGAGCAATGCGCCTGTTGGCAAGTAACATGAATTCTTCTATGAGTTTGTGAGCATCTTTAGATGTTTTAACTAATATATCTATCGGATGACCTCGTTCGTTCAGCTTAAAACGAATTTCTTCTGATTCAATACTAAGCGCCCCTTCTTTCAAACGTTTTTGACTTATACTCTTTGCAATTTTATTTAATGTCAGAAGCTCCTCTTTGAAGTCTCCTTCCCCACCTTCTATAATTTCCTGAGCTTCCTCATAACTGAAGCGACGGTTGGAATGAATTACTGCTCTTCCAAACCATTCTTTGATAACCTTGCCTTTCTCATCCAGTTCAAATACCGCTGAAAAACTGTATTTATCTTCATTCGGTCTTAATGAGCAAGCCATGTTGGAAAGTTGTTCAGGGAGCATAGGAATAACCCTGTCTACCAAATAAACAGAATTAGACCGTTTCAAAGCCTCAATGTCAAGCGCAGTACCCGGCTGAACATAATGACTAACATCAGCAATGTGAACACCAACTTCAATATTCCCATTTTCCAGTCTTTTAAATGACAATGCATCGTCGAAATCCTTAGCATCTGCGGGGTCGATGGTGAATGTGAGAACACTCCGAAAATCACGGCGTTTTGCTATTTCTGTATCATCCAATGACATTCCGATGTGTTCTGCCTCCTCGAGAACTTCTTGAGGGAATTTAAAGTCAATACCGTGATTACATAAAATGCTGATCATTTCCGTGTCGTTGGATCCCGGTTTACCGAGTACTTCCACCACTTCACCGTATGGATTTGAGGAAGATTTTGGCCATACTGTGATTTTTACCAGTGCTTTATCTCCATGGAGTGCACCGTTTAATTTTTCTTTGGAAATGTATATATCCGTTCCTGCTTTAAGGTTATCGGGAATAAGAAAAGCAAATTTTTCGTGCATTTCTATTGTTCCGACAAATTGTGTTTTTTCACGCTCCAGAACATCAAGTATTTCGCCCTCACGTCTTCCTTTACCTTTCTTGATTATACGGATTTTGACTTTATCACCATTTAAAGATTGTCCGGTATGATGGGGCGCAATGAATATATCTTCTGAACCATCATCAGGAATTACAAATCCAGCACCTCGTGCAGTTAATTCCAGGATTCCTGTTACTCCTTCTGAAGAAGTATTTAACGAAAAAACATCGTGTGAATTTCTGGTAAGTTCACCGTTTTCAGAAAGCTCTTGTAAAACATCAAAAGCAAGTTTTCGCAGTGCATTTTCCCGAAGATCAATGAGTGTGCATACTTGTTTGTGGGTTAACACACTTTCAGGATTGTTTTGAAACACTTTTCGAATGATGTGTGTCATGCTGGCCCTCATTTTTCCGGGACCCTTTTGTTTCTTTTTTCTTGACATCACACGAATTTACTCTTTATTCAACTAATTTTAAGCGTTTACAAGCGAACAGACGTTAAAGAGTTCTGTCAAATCCTTATTTTTAACCATAAAATATAAAATAGTCTTTATGAATCCTCGTGTAGAAAGAGCATTGAATGAACAAATACAAAAAGAGGCATCTTCATCTCAATATTACCTCGCAATGGCCTCATGGGCAGAAAACAACGGATTGAATGGCACGGCAAAGTTCATGTATGCGCATTCAGATGAAGAACGCTTCCACATGTTGAAACTTATAAAATTCGTCAACGAACGTGGTGGGCGCGCGGAAATTCCTTCTGTGGAGCAACCCCCTAAGAGTTTTGACCATCTTGAGAAAGTGTTTGAGCTTCTATTACAACACGAGATATCAGTAACAGAGAGCATCAACAACCTCGTCGATATTTGTCTTCAGGAAAAGGATTACACGACACACAATTTTGTTCAATGGTACGTTTCGGAGCAACTCGAGGAAGAGGCACTGGCAAGGTCTGTTTTAGACAAACTTAAGTTAATAGGAGGAGATAAAGGGGGAATGTATATGTTTGACAGAGACCTCGAAAACACTGTTACGACTGCTGCTCCTGAGCAAGGACAATGATCAGAATAACACAGATACTTCTTTTTTTACTATGGTCGTTTGTCACATTCGGCCAGTCAGTTTATCGTTTTAGAAATTATACCATCAACGATGGTCTTTCTCAAAGCTCAGTATCGTGTATTGTTCAAGATGACAATAATTCACTTTGGATTGGAACCCAGGACGGACTGAACAGATTCGACGGCAAATCATTTGAGGTGTTTACTTCCGATGATACAGAGGGGTTGGAAAGTGAGTACATAAAAGCTTCGTTTAAAGCTTCGGATGGAAAGCTTTGGTTTGGAACAACAAACGGGCTTACAGTGTACAATCCGGCCAACGAGCAATTTACTACATATTCACAAAAAGGTAAAACAGCACTTTCCATAGAAAGTATTTCTCAAGATCAAAATGGATTTATTTGGCTTGGAACCACAAACAAGGGATTGCTCACATTTGATACATTAAAGAAATCTTTTACCAGTTATTCTCATCTACTGGAATCAAAAAAAATACTGTTGCTGAATGTCTCAGAGGACAACACGGTTTTTGTAAACACTGAAGATAAAGGGCTCTATGTCATCAATTCTTCTCGAACAGCCGCTGAAAAGGTCTTGTTTCCAACTCAAGCAGCAGGAGAAATGAATATTCTGAGAATAGTCCAGTGGAACAGGGAAAACGTATTGTTTGGCACCAACCAAGGGATATTTCAATATTCCACACAAACAAAAACAGTCCGAGCGGCCTTTCCCGGGTTAAATGAACGGTACGGAGTCTTAAGTGTTTCCGATATTTACAGGTCTACGAATGAGTATTGGTATATAGGCACCACGAATGCAGGGTTAATCACCATTACTCCGGATGGACGATATTACAACAGTGTGCAAGACATGTTCCAGAAGCATGCCTTATTGTTCAACGACATTAATTTATTGTTCAGGGATGCCACCGGCACTTTCTGGATCGGAACAGAAAGAGGATTATCCAGCTTTAATCCTTCCAGACAGGGAATTCTGGGCATCGGTCCAAGCGCGAATTTAACGCAAGGCATTCCCAATCCAAATGTTTGGAGTTTTGCAGAAGACGCTGAAGGGTCCGGGGTGTACATAGGAACAGATGTTGGTGTTTCACGATTCGACCGCGCAACAGGACGGTTTGATCAGTATTACAGAACCACAGCGCAGGCAAGTTCATCAGAGGTAATAGAAACGGTCATACACAGCATTGAGGTCATCGATAAAAATAAAATGTTTGTTGGTTGCTCTGACGGCCTGTTCGAGCTAAATGTGTACGGCCCGAATAGCTATACGTATTCGCAAATCCCTTTTTTAAAAAATGAAGAGTTTATTCGTCAGAAAAGAGTGTATACCATTTTAAAATGGAAAGAAAACGAATACTTTTTAGGAACAAAAGCAGGGGTGTTTTATTTCAATTTAAAAACGAAAAAAACCCAAGTTTTCGAACATGATTTTAAAGCCCCTGACAAGACAATTACAGCCGGCGCTTGTAGGGTTATCTTTAAAGATTCTCAGGGACGGGTTTGGTTCGCTACTAGTTCAGGAGAACTAAGCCAATTGAAAACAAGTGGCGGAGAACTGAAAATAGTGCCTTATCAACACAATTCCAAGCTATTAAAAAACTCCAAAGATTACATCAGCAGTATTTGTCAGACGGGACCGAATGAATTCTGGATGGGCACGTTTGGATCTGGGTTGATTCACATAAATCACAAAACGGGCAAAGCTCGGTTCTATACGAAAAGAGACGGGCTTCCAAACAATGTTGTCTATTCAGTATTAAAGGATAAATCAGGCAAACTCTGGATGAGTACGAATAAAGGGCTCTCTTGCTTTGATCCAAGGACAGGAAACTTCTCCAATTTTACTGAAAAAGACGGGTTGATGAGCAACGAATTCAATCTGGGGGCGTATTTGAATTCCAAAAGCGGTGAGCTTTATTTTGGTGGTATTTATGGGTACAATTATTTTGACCCTTTGGAATTAAGCACGTATTCCAGAAAAATAGATGTTTTTATTACAAAGTTTAAGTTTGACAAATCCTGGTTGCGCCCCGGCGAGAAAGGCTCGCCTCTAAAGTTGCCCATTTCTGTTTCCTCGGGAATTGAATTAACGTACCGTCAGCGAAGTTTTACCATTCGATTTCAGCCCTCTGACATCAGCAACCCCGATCAGGTAAACTATAAATACCGGCTGGAGGGCTCTGATGAGGGCGAATTGTTTTTAGGTTCCACCAATGAAATACGGTTTAATGCGCTGTCGTCAGGCGAATATGTATTGTACGTGTACGCACGCCTTGGCGAAGGACCCTGGGGGCAGCCTGCTAAATTGACTATTTTAATTAAGCCGCCTTATTGGGCAAGCTGGTGGTTCATTACTTTATCAATCATCGTAGGAACAGGGCTCATTATTTGGATAGTTCGCAAACGGGTCGAGTATGAGCGTAGGGAGCAGGTGAAACTCGAAATGAAGATTGCAGACCGAACGAGGGAGATTCGTTTGCAGAATGAAAAGATCGAAAGCCAGAAGAAGCAACTTGAAGAAGAGAAAACCAAAGTAGAAGAACAACAGCGGCTTCTTCAAATAGAAAAAGACAAGTCTGAAAAACTGCTTAAAAATATTATTCCCGAGGAAACAGTCGAGGAACTCAAAAACAAAGGAAAGGCGAGTGCGCGCGCTTACAAGGTGGTCTCGGTTTTATTTACGGATTTTGTCGGCTTTACAAAAATAGCGGAACACATGAACCCGTCCGAACTTGTGGAGAAGCTTGATGTTTATTTTCGAAAGTTTGATGAAATCATAGTTAAAAACAGTTTAGAGAAGATCAAAACCATTGGGGACGCATACATGTGTGCCGGAGGGGTTCCTGTGCGAAATGGAACAAACCCAATAGACACCTGTCTGGCGGCGCTTCAGATTCAGGATTACATGCGCAAGCTTAAAAATGACGCGATAATCAACAACACAGATTACTGGGAGTTGAGACTCGGAATTAACACAGGAGAAGTTACGGCAGGCGTTATAGGTAGTCAAAAGCTTGCATACGACATCTGGGGTTCAACGGTGAATCAGGCCCAACGAATGGAAATGCTTGGCGAGCCAGGAAAGGTGACGATCTCCGGAAACACGTTTTTACACGTAGAACCGTATTTCGAATGCGTATTCAGGGGCAAAGTTCAGTCAAAAGGGAAGGGTTTGATAGACATGTATACTGTAGAGCGCATTAAACCAGAGCTCTCTGTGGACGGAGAAGGCATTTACCCCAATGATCGCTTCAAAAAGATCGTCGAACTGCATCACTACAGTTCGATCAATTACTATAAGGCAGAGCGCCACATAATGAGGGTATTGGAAAAAGGCTTATCGGACAAACTTCACTACCACAGTATTTCGCACACAAGAGATGTTGTAAAAGCGGTCGAACGTATAGCTTTGATGGAGGGCGTAACCGATGAGGGTTTGTTTTTGCTTAAATCAGCCGCCACCTATCACGACGCAGGCTTTGTAGAACAATATGATAAAAACGAACCGGTAGGAGCCCGGATGGCGGAAGAAATCCTTCCTAAATATGGGTATACCGAACAACACATTGCAAAGATAAAAGAGCTCATTTTTGTCACACAAATACCGCATCAGCCCAAAAACAAACTGGAGGAGATCATGTGTGATGCAGATTTGGATTATTTAGGAAGGGAAGATTTTCACGAGATAGCCGATAAGCTGCGACGAGAGCTTCGCGATCATGGAAAGATATCAAGTGATAGAAAATGGGATGAGATTCAAATTGTGTTTCTAGAGCAACATAAGTATTTTACAGAAACCTCAATCAAGACCCGTCAGGACAAAAAACTCAAGAACCTGGAGGAGGTCAGACTGCGCCTTGAAAAAAACCAATACATAGATTAATTCAACTAAAAAAGGTGACCGAGGCCACCTTTCTTATTAATCGTTTACAATATGTTTAACTGAATAAGACGCTCTGACCGTAAGGAGATTCTACGGGATTCACTACAAGGGCAGGAATCTTAGCATCGTTGGTGATAATATACTGTTCGTAGTTTGCAGTAATCGTTCCCAAAAAGTTGCTCTTATTGAGATTCATAATAGCGATTAAGTCCGCATCAATATTTACCGCGTGTTTTACAACTTCTTTATCAAAACCACTTGACGGCGCCAGAGTGGCTGTAACTTCAATGCCACGCTCTGAAAAGAACTTGTTTGCAAATTGAATATTTGCCTTAACCTGGTGACGCAAAAACTCATCTGTTTCATCAGGTGTTATGACATGTACGCGCGACTTGAAATAGGTTGCAAGGTTGGCAACAATAGCCAGCTTTTGTTTAGTTTCTTTGTTAAGGTCCATAGGTACAACAATGTCATCATACCCTGTTGCCTTAATTTCTTTTTCCTGAACAATGATAAAAGGAACACTTGAACTTGTGATCACTTTAAGGGCATGGCTTCCGGTAATGTGTTGCCAACCATGGGCCCCGTGTGTTCCCATAAAAATAAGTTCAGCGTGATGTTCAGCCGCAAACTCTCCAATATCTTCAAAGATGCTGCCGACACGAACAGTTGGGATGAGCTCTACACCACTTGAGCTGTTTGCAGAAATAATTTCTTTAAGTTTTTCTTCAGCCTCCCGGATGTTTTTTTCTTTAGACACAACATGCAGCACGAATATTTGTGCTTCAAGGGGCTTGGCAGTAGCGATGGCGTGAGCCAATGCGTTGTCTGCTACTTCGGTAAAATCATGAGGGACGATAAAATTCTTTTTATCCATACAGGAAATGAATTACTGGTTTCAGATTGCAAATGTAATAATTATAGCGCTTTGTTTATTTTAACTCATGTATTCTTTTTCATTATTAATGGGTTTCATGGAATACTGCTTCGGACGTTGTAATTTTACAAACGAAAGAAACGCGTATGCCTGTTATTGGAAAACTGATTAAAAAAACCACTGCGCTGGTTTACAAAAGGAATGTAAACAAAGGAAAGGAATATGCGGATCAATTGCGCATGTTAAACAAACTACTGGAAAAAGCAGAGAGCACCAACTTTGGTAAAGCGCATGACTTTTCATCAATCCTCAATTCTCCAGAACTGGTTACGGCGTATCAAAAGGCGGTCCCTGTTTGCGATTATGAGTCGTTTTATTCCTCTTGGCTTCGAAGAACGATTGCAGGGGAGAAGGATCATATCTGGCCCGGAAGGATTAAGCATTATGCTCTTTCATCGGGCACTACAGGATCTCCAAGCAAGCGGATTCCCGTAACCCATGAAATGATTCGGTCTTTTCAAAAAACCAGCCTTAAACAATATACCATTCTTCATGAGCTGGATCTGCCGGAAGAATTTTTTGCTGCCAGTTTACTTGCGGTTGGAGGATGTACGAAGCTGACCCGCCGCAAATCACACATTGAGGGCGACTTGAGCGGGATTTTAAAGAAACACACTTCTTTTGTTGTGACACCATTCGCTAAGCCGGGGAATAAGATTGCGGGAATCAAGGACTGGAATGTAAAACTCGAACAAATGGTTGAGAAGGCCCCGGATTGGAACATTGGGATCATCATGGGGGTGCCAAGCTGGTGTATAATGCTTATTGAACGCATAGTAGAACGCTATAAGCTCAGCCACATCCATGAATTATGGCCCAACTTATCTGTGTATGTGCACGGCGGAGTGTTTATGGACCCATATATTCCAAGGCTGAATAAGGTGTTGGGCCGTCCGATACATTTACTGGACACCTATTTAGCCAGTGAGGGTTATTTTGCATACCAGCGCTCGGTACAAAACGAGGGCATGTCTCTACTCTTAAATTCAGGTGTATTTTATGAGTTTATTCCATTTAACAGCGACTATTTTGATGAACACGGAAACCTAAAGGACAGGCACACCGCATACACCCTTAGTGAAGTAGTTGAAGGTGTGGATTATGCTTTGGTACTATCTACAAATGCCGGACTGTGGAGGTATGTGATCGGGGACCTGGTTAGGTTTATTGATGTGGAAAACAGAGAAATAAAGATCACTGGAAGAATCAAACAGTTTCTTAGTTTGACAGGCGAGCATTTATCATTGGAAAACATTAATGCAGCGGTAGAGAATGTTTCAAAAAAAACAGGCGTGTCGATTTCTGAATTTAGTATTATTCCCAACCATGACCAATTGAGACATGAATGGTACCTTGGCACAAATGAAGGGGTCGATGCACAACAAATAATGGATTTACTTGATAAGGAATTAGAGTTGTTGAACGACGATTATGCGTCTGTCAGAAAATATACCTTAAACACCCCTAGTGTGTTTGTTTTGAAAGAGCAAAAATTCTACGATTTTTTAGCTCAAATTGGCAAGTCCGGCTCACAAAACAAGTTTCCACGCGTTATGAATGCCCAACAAGCTCAAAAGTGGCGTTCATTTTTGGCGCAGTGATGACTTTCCGGAATAGTTTTTAATGACGGCATTAGCAATGACCACCAGCACAATTAATGTTGCCCCGATGTAAAATTTATTGGAAAGCAACTCGTTTTCGTGCAGTATTACAATCGCTAAAATAATCGTATAGACAGGTTCTAAGTTAATGCTCAGAGAGGCGGTAAAGGCCCCAAGTCGTTTTACAACTTCAATTGAAGCAAGAAACGCAAAAGAAGTACAGATTAAACCCAGAAAACCCAACCACAGTGCATCGGAAGAATTCATCTCAAGTAGATTGCCATTGAGTTTATCAGAAAAAAACAGAATTATACTAAGCAAACAAAAGGCACTCAATAATTCATAAAAGCTCATTTTTGGTGGTGAAATTTCTTGGGATAAACGAGCGTTGAAAACTGAAAAAAGCGCAGCGAGAAGTGCGGAGATTAGCCCATATTTCAAAGCCTCATATTCTTTTGAATCAAAATCATTGGCCACAAAATAAATTCCGAAGATTACGATGAGTCCCAAAATAAATTCAATCAGGGAAAACCGTTTTTTAATGATCAATGGCTCAAGCCATGTAACGTGAAGAGTGGTGGTAGACAAACAAAGAATTCCAAGTGAGGCAGTGGACAACTCAATGGACTTATAAAAGGTCATCCAGTGTAGCCCTACCACGAATCCGGTTCCTATCAATTTCAGTAGATCAGAATGTGAAATGCGAAAGTCGTGTCTACGAATAAGGAGATAAATTCCCAGTCCCACTATGGCAATCCACAACCGGTACCACACCAAAATATATGCATCGAGATGAATTAATTTTCCGAGTATTCCAGTAAACCCCCAGATTAAAATAATGCCATGAAGCAATAAATGATATTTGAACCGCTCGAACATGTATAAAATAAAAGGGCGGTACGACCGCCCTTTCTTTATTTTGATTTCTTGATTGCTTTTTTACGTTTCTTTTCGAGTTTTTGCTCTTTTTTGTCGAGCTTCTCGTTTTTCTTGTTTAGTTTCTCTTGCTTTTTCTCGAGCTTTTCAACATTCTTTCCTTTTTTTAATTTATCGTCAATATCTTTTTGGTCTTTGGCAAGGTCCTTACGTTCTTTGTCGATTTTTTTCTGCTCTTTATCAAAACCCTCAAGGGTTTTTTTCAAGTTCTCGGCAGCTTCCTTTTCTTCTTTGGCGGCCTCTTCTTTCTTGGCTGCTTCTTTTTGGTCTTTTTCAGCTTCTTTTTCCTTTTTTTCAGCCTCTTTCTCTTCCTTTTCTGCCTCTTTTTTCGCCTCAGCTTCTTTCTCAGCCTTACGTTCCTCTTCTCTCATGGCTTCTTTTTCTTTTTCTGCACGCTCTTTAGCCTCATCTTCACGCTTTTCTGCTTGTTCACGCGCTTCTTTCGCCTTATCCTCTTCTTCTTTCGCTTTTTTCTCAGCTTCGTCTTTTTGTTTCTGTTGTTCTTTCTGTTTGTCTTCAGCTTCTTTTTCAGCTTTTTCCTCTTGTTCTTTAGCACTTTGAACTTTTGAATTTTCTATTGCTTTTTCTCGCGCTTCGGCCTCTTCTTTTCGTTTCTTTGCCTCTTCTTCTCGCTTCTTTGCTTCTTGAGCTACTCGCTCGGCTTCTTGTTGCTTGATTCTTTCAGCTTCTTCAGCTTGCTTTTCTGCTGCCGTTCTCTGCTGATCTGCGGCTTTTTGTTTGTCTTCCGCTGCTTTGTTTTTTTCCGCCGCAAGACGTTCTGCTTCTTCGCGCTCTTTTCTTAGTTGTTCCTGAGATTTCTCAGCGTTTTCCTTGTTTTTTGCGTAGGCTTCAGCATCTTGATCGTACCCTTCGGCCCGGTTCTCAACTTTTTCAGTTTTCTCTTCAATCTTTTCTACTTTTTCCTCTGCTTTTTCTGTAATATCTTCGGCAGTTTCTGTTCTGGATTTGAGGTCGAGCGTATAGGTAGTACCGGACACAAGTACCACATCTGTCAACGTATTTTCGCGATACATGGAGTGTGAAACACTAATGGTTACCAATTGATTCCCGTAGGTAGGCACAGCAATAGACGCACTTCCCGTATTGTCTGTGGCTGCAGCACCAATGGTTATATTTCCAACTTTTGTAACAATCTTAACCATGGCGCCTACGATGGGTTTTCCAAGGCTTTTTGCAGCTACGGTAACGGTAACGGCGTCTGCGGGCCTGTCAATGCGTATTGCTTTGGTTGGTTTGTGAACAGAGAAGCCCAAGAAAGGAAATAAAAACAGCGAAAAGAGAAAGATTAAATTTTTCATGATTTTAGTTTTACGTCGTTAAATATAGCATAAATGTTGGCGATTTAGCTCAATTAAAGCAAAAACAATTCCATAAAATACGCTAATTTTAACCTGTGCAATTTAAAGACGTTATCGGCCTGGAAGAGCAAAAGGCTGCCCTTCGCCAAGAGGTTTTAAGGGACGCGGTCAGTCATGCGAAATTGTTTCTGGGCAAGGCGGGTCACGGAGGGTTAGCGCTGGCACTTGCATATACTCAATACCTTTTTTGCCAAAACCGAACCGAAACCGACAGTTGTGGAGCATGTCCCGCATGTTTGAAAGTAGACCAGCTACAACACCCCGACGTACATTTCTCTTTTCCTGTTGTACAGGCGCTGGGAAAGACTTCGGATGCTTTTCTGGATCAATGGAGGTTGCTATTGGAAAAAACGAAGGTTTTTTCTCTGAATCAATGGCTAAGCAGGATCGATGAGCGCGAACGGAAACCGATCATTTCTTCGGAAGAAAGCCAGGCTATAATACGAAAACTTTCACTGCGTTCCTTTGAGGGGGGATACAAGGTGATGATCATCTGGATGGCTGAAGAAATGCATTTGTATTGTGCGAACAAACTTTTAAAAATTTTGGAAGAACCCACCAAGGATACAGTCTTTATTTTGCTTTCTGAACAATCGGAATCCTTGTTGCCTACCATTATATCCAGGACACAATTGTTCAGAATTCCGCGCGTCGATCCTGAAAGCATGTGCAGGGTTATTCAATTAACACGTCCCGGCATAAAGGACCCCGCGGCCATTATCAACAGGGCAGAGGGGGACCTCATTGCTGCAATGACAATTCTTGCCGAATCAGAGGATGAGGCCGCGCTGAAGGAACAGTTCATGCAGTTGATGCGTGTTTGTTTTAAAAAGGATGTCATTAAGATGATGGATTGGGCCGAAGAAGCCTCTGTGCTTCAGAGGGAAAAACAAAAGGAGTTTCTGGAATATGCCCTATTTATGTTCAGGCAAAGCATGCTAATGAATTACACAGGAGAACAACTCACAAGAGTTTCAGAGGCCGAAGATGCCTTTTTAAAAAACTTCTCAAAATTCATAACAGGAAACAATATCTTCGATTTTATAGAGCATTTCAACAAAGCGCATTATCACCTGGAGAGAAATGCCAACGCCCGAATTCTGTTCACAGCCCTCTGTTTTAAAGTGATGAGGTTTATTCATCAAGCTTAAAACACCTTTCTTACAACTTAATCCTCGATATTGATTATTTTTGCTAAAATGAAATAACTATGGGATGTTCGTCTTGTGGCAGTGGCTCAACACCGAAAGGCTGCAAAAATAACGGCACTTGTAGTTCTGGAGGATGCAATAAACTTGAGGTGTATGATTGGTTGGCAAACATAGCCCTTCCATCAGGTCAGTCGCCTTACGACATAGTTGAAGTTCGGTTTAAGAACAGTAGAAAGGGATTTTATAGAAATGCAAACACCCTTGGATTGTTCGCCGGAGATATAATTGTTGTGGATGCAAGTCCCGGTTTCGACGTTGGAGTAGTTTCCGTGGTCGGAGAATTAGCCAGAATACAAGTGAAAAAGAAAGCTCCGGGGTTTAAACCCCTGGAAGCAAAAAAAATTCTTCGTATCGCCAACCAGGAAGATGTTGACAAGTGGATCAAAGCAAGGTCGCTTGAAAAAGAGGTGATGTACAAATCTCGCACGCTGGCTGTCAATCTTGGCTTGGAAATGAAGATTTCAGATGTGGAATACCAGGGTGACCTTTCGAAGGCAACGTTTTATTATACTGCGGAGGGAAGGGTTGATTTTCGGCAACTTATTAAAGACATGGCGGATGAATTCAAAATCCGTGTTGAAATGAGACAGATTGGTTCTCGGCAGGAATCTTCCCGGTTAGGCGGGATTGGTTCGTGTGGCAGAGAATTGTGCTGTTCAACATGGCTCACTGATTTTCGTACAGTTTCTACTTCTGCGGCGCGCTATCAGCAACTTTCGCTTAATCCTCAGAAACTGGCGGGGCAATGCGGAAAACTGAAATGCTGTCTGAATTATGAATTGGACATGTACCTGGATGCAATCAAATCTTTTCCCAAAGCAGAGACGCGTTTACATACTGAAAAAGGTTCGGCAACCCATATTAAGACAGATGTTTTTAAAAGACAGATGTGGTACGCTTACGAAGGAGATGCGGGGATAGGCACCGGGCTCATTATGCTGGATCCAGAACGCGTGAGAGAGATCGTAACATTAAACAAAGAAGGGGTCAAACCAAAAGATTTAACCGAATTTACAGAACGTGTTGCGGTAAAAGAACCGGACTACGGAAACGTGGTGGGCCAGGACAGCCTGAATCGTTTTGAGCATGCGTTTAAAAACAAAAAGAAAAAGAAGAATCCGCGACATTCGGATACACGGAACAACAACAATGAGCCTCGCTCAGCAGCTGATCCGTCGCAACAAAACAACACCAACCGCAATCGTCGCCGAAATAAGCGTCGCGGTGGAAATGACAAAAGGAACACCAATGAAAACAATGCGTAATTTACTGGCATTCTTTATTTTGCTTGTGTTTTCGGCGTGTACCTCTTCGTCAGTGTATGAAAAATCGTACTCCTTCAATAAAAAAGTCTGGGCTCAGCACGTGAAACCGGAATTCAATGTTGACATAAAGGACACGTCAAAGGCGTACACATTTGTTTTTACACTTCGCACTACAACAGAGTACAAATTCAGTAATCTGTGGGTATACTTGAACACAAGAACTCCAAATGGCGAAAAAGCCCGCGAACCGTATGAAATAAAAATTACAGATGCGGATGGAGTCTGGGTGGGAAAGAAAACAGGTACGGTTGTAGAAACGAGTATTTATTTTAAAAACCGGAAATTACCTAAAAAAGGAGTGTATCATTTTGTATTGGAGCAAGGCATCACAGAAACTCTTGTGGATGAGGTACTCGACATCAGCCTACTCGTTGAAGAGGTCTCCGCCGGATGATTTCTTATCCTCATTGTCTTTCTTTTTTCCTTTGATAGAATACGTGTAAGACAGATTTGCGATGTGTCTGATATCAGGGTCGGCCGTGTTGAGTTCCCTGTCATAAATGTACCCAACAGCAAGGTCGTGAGGACCGTCTAGATTAATTTGTGTGCCTGCAAAAAAACGCTCTTTCGTAAAACGGTAGCCACTTGGGCCATAGGATGGATTGTAGAACCATTCTGCGCTGATTAAAGGGATGAACGGCGATTTTTTAATGGTGTATTTTAAGTAAAGTTTTACACGCAAGGCCTGGTCAAATTCTGCATCATACTTTTTTACCGAAACCCCTTGAAAGGAGTACTGATACCGTAGACGGGTTCCAAAACTAACGCGTTTGTAGGTGCCTTTAATATCCGTATTTACATTGAGTCTGTTGGAGACAGAAAAATTCCCAAAACGGTCTTTATCGAATATAACTCTATAGTCGATAGAGGGCTTGAACCAGCTACGCATACCGTAGCGAAATGAAAACTGGGGGAAGAAAGTTTCCAGTCCGGTATTTCCAAAGCGCATGGTTTGATCGAGTGTGGCATCACAAGATTTCCCTAAGTTCAGAGAAACACCTGTTTCGGTCCAAACCTTGCCTTCAGAGTTTTGAGCATAACCAAAACCAAAACAGCACAATAAAATACACAAAAAGGAATAACGCATTATTTTACCAAAGTAATTGTTCCGAGATCTCGTTGTTCGTTCTTTCCTAATTCAACCGTAATGGATACCGCCTCGTTGGTATAGTAATCATCGTCATTGTTGTTTTGATCGGGCCCTGTATGGAAAATTTCATTGTATCCAAAAATGGTGTATGTCCCAGGCTGGAGATAATCAAATTTAAAACTTCCATCGTGAGAACATTCTACTTTGTCATCTACGGCAGTATCATCGGAGCCATATAAAATAAACACGTCCTCTTTTGCGCCATCAAAGGCCACACTGTCTACGAATGTACCATTGATAAACAATCTCTGTTGAATCCGGATTTTTCCCGAAATCGAGGATCTCCCACCGGTTCCCTCATATTTCGCGCAACTGGACAGCGCTGCAAAAATTAGGAGTATACTGTAAAATTTGGTTTTCATGATGATTTCGTTAGTGGTAAAACAACCAATGATTGCTAAAAAGCGTCTCTAAGGTAGATTTTTCTCTTAAATATTGTTTAATATTACGAACGTAGCGTTAAAAAGGTTGAAAAAATGAGATTAAATATTTACCTGACATGTTTTCTGTTTCTTCTCTGTTCAGGGGTAACTCGAAGCCAAATTGTTATCAATGAATATTCGTGTTCAAACATTAGCGGACCTACGGATGCCTACGGTCAGCGCGAGGATTGGATAGAACTTTACAACACAAGTGCCACTCCGGTAAACCTCACAGGGTATTATCTTTCAGATAAAGCGACAAACCTTCAGAAGTGGCTCATTCCTAGCGGAACGGTTCCTGCAAATGGATTTACAATGGTGTACTGTTCGGGCCGTAACACAGTCAATGGAACACAGCTGCACCCTAATTTTAAACTCACCCAAACAGATGGCGAATGGATTATTCTGACCAGCCCTGCGGGCACGGTGGTGGATTCTCTGAAAATCGTCCACATGACGAAAAACAACCATTCTGTGGGTCGTTCCACGAATGGAGCGGTCGACTGGAAGCTCTTTCTTACGCCTACACCAAACGCAAACAATACAGGCGCAATAAATTTTTATACGCCAACACCCGTTTT
>JBEGVI010000082.1:0-28134 GCA_041178485.1 Bacteroidota bacterium
TCCGGAAAGTCAGCGAAGAAAGAGTCCATGGGTGCCGTTAATTCAGGGTACAACGATTACTGTCCGATTCTCACTCAAGGTGGCAAAACAATTTATTTTGTTTCCCGCCGCAGTGATACCAAAGGGGGAAATATGAATCCTGATGACCAGGAATTTTTTGAAGACACTTATTTTGCCGTGTGGAACGACGAGATAAGCGACTGGGACTCTATCAGCAACGAACTTGGCAGGGTCAATTCAGAAGGATTTGATGCGATCAATTTTATTTCTAAAGACGGTTTGTATGGATTGATGACACTTAACAATACGGCCATTGAAAGCAGCAAACCCACAAAAGGTTCAGACATCTTCACTATTGAACTTACCAACAAAAACAAGTGGTCTACGCCGAAACGCATCAATAACAAGACAATCAACACCTCCTTTTTCGAAGGATCTGCGACCATGACGGATGACATGAGTACAATGTACTTTGTTTCTGATCGCAAGGGAGACAAGTCGGGAACAGACATCTACATGGTGACGAAGAACGGTAAAAACTGGGGTGAAGCGAAACCTCTTCCTGCTCCTGTAAACACCCTGGGAAGAGAAACAACTCCTTTCATCACCGGCGACGGAAGATTTTTATTCTACAGTTCTGATGGCATGGAGGGCATGGGCGGTTTTGATATTTATGTTGTAGAAAATAAGGGAGGCACCTGGGGAACACCGGTGAATCTGGGCGTTGAATTTAACTCAGTAAACAACGATACTCATTTTCAATACTACCCTTCTTTGAACAAAGCCGTGTTGTCGAGCTTTCAGATCATCGGACAAAAAGCGAGCATGGACCTTTACCAGGTAGACATGACAGATTTCGTTATTCCTACTTCGAAATAAGTTGATCCTTTCCCATCTGTGCAACGATTTTTCTTTGAGATAGCCTACAACGGAAAATCATTCTTCGGATGGCAGCGTCAGCCTGAACAGCTGTCAATTCAAGAAACCATAGAACTGTGTCTTTCCAGGATCTATTCCAATAAGTCAATCGAAATTGTGGGATGCGGAAGGACTGATACCGGTGTTCATGCAAAGCAATATTTTTTTCACTGTGATTTGGAGGAGCATGATGTGTTATCAGATCTTGAACATTTCAAGTTCAAAATGAATCGAATGTTGCCTGAATCCATCGCAGTGAAACGTATTTTTGAATGCGACTTACATGCGCGCTTCGATGCCACTTCACGGACATACCGCTACTTTATAAGCCTGGAAAAAGATCCTTTTAAAGCAGAAAATCATCTCTACATTCCCAATCCGCCGGATTTCCAGCGGATGAACCAGGCTGCTGAACTCTTCCTCGGTACTCAGGATTTCACTTCGCTTTCAAAACTGCATACGGACGTCAAAACGAACATTTGCACTGTCAGCAAGGCGCTTTGGCAACAAGACAGTGAAACGTGCTGGTATTTTGAGATTACTGCAGATCGTTTTTTGAGAAATATGGTTCGCTCGACCGTAGGCACACTCCTGGAAGTTGGATGGAAAAATAGTTCTCCTGAACAAATCGGCCGAATTCTGGCTGCTAAGAACAGAGGCGCCGCTGCTACTTCCGTGGCTGCTCATGGTCTTTTTCTGTGGAAAATTGACTACACTTTCTAGCGGGCGATCACAAAGCGCTTTCGAAGTAATACCTCTTTGTCCCCGTTGATCAAGGACAGAATGTAGGTTCCCTCATTCAGGTGATTCGTACTCAAAGAATGCGTCAGTGACCCAGACAACGAATGGGATGAAACAAGTTTGCCATTCATATCAAAAATTTCCGCCATCGCTGCTTTTTGCACCATCGATCCACTAAGTTCCACAACATTGGATGCTGGATTCGGAACCATCGTTAATCCAAACGTCTCTACATCACTCAAACCGGCGACGCCACCAGTCATCACAAGTGGGTCAGAAAGGGCGTAACACGTCCCGTTAAACACCTCGACCGTGTACGCGCCGAAATTCGCCGCATCATACGTTGAACCGGTAGCTCCGGCAATCGCATTTCCGTTCAGGTACCATTGGTACTGGGCACCCACGGTGGTCACCGCTGAAAGTGAAATGGTCCCGCCGGATGGAATTACAGTTGACGCAGGAGTTTGGATCTGCGCCGTTGGAGCTGCATTCACCACCACATTGACCGGATCAGAGACCGCATTGTTTGGCCCTAGAGTTATTGAAACCGTATACGCACCCGTCACACCGGCTTCCATGTACCAATTTGTTTCTCCTGGAATAGCCACACCGTCTTTTAACCACTGATAGGTATATCCAACTCCCTGAATTGTCTCCAGACGAACCGTGTGGCCATTGCAAAACGTGGTAGCCCCTTTTGCAAAAACCCGCTTGTCAACAATCAGATTTTGATCACCCGCAACAAAAGGCATGTACCCAAAGAATACCAAAAACATTTCGTCATTTGTGCTCTCGCCAGCAGTAACATTCTGCGGAGGAGAAGTCGGATTATTCGGATTTAAGGTCGTATTGTCGTAAACAGCTTCTGCACGCAGGGTTGTTCCCGTTGGCATAACCATTACATTGGGGAAAATAAAATTATCCTGCCAATGAAAATCCCATTTGGGGATCCAGACAATTCGGGTAGTATCTCCTGTTAGAGGAGCATTGGCCCAAACCTTAAAACTCTTGCCCAACAAATGCATGTGTGGAAATGCAAAAAGCGTTGTAAACTTGTTTGGAAGAAGTTGTTCCGAATTAAACGTTTTGACCTGGTTTGCCGGGATGGACAAGGGGCCGTTGGTCATATTGGAATGATTCAATACAGCACTGACTGATATTTTTCTCAGAGGTGCATTGTCTGTTTTGAAGTTGACGGTCGTAGCATCGCTAAGGCCATTGCTACCGGGAGCGTAATGCACCTGAAGAATGATGCGGGTGTTTGGCGCAAGCCTGAATCCTGTTCCAACCGGCGTAAAATAAGGAGAAGCCCCGGGAACATAGCCATACAGCAATTGAGAGGCAGTTGAACCCGTACCTCCCGCACTTGCAGGATTTATTGGATTATTTGTAGAATCTTGAAAAACCAGAACGTGATGTACAATAGCCGGATTGCCAGGGACAACCTCAATGGCTGTGGCATTTGTCGCTGAAGTATTTCCGACTATCAACTCGAAATTTCTGTACACATCATTACCAGAGGTAACAGTATATGTGGGAATCGTAAGCGAAAGATCGGGAGTGCCGATTTGTGAACCATTTGAATAAACAGGCAATGGCGGCGCAACATTTAGATTCCCGGACGGCATACCCGCCGCAACCCATTGCTGAAATGTGCTCATATCCGCAGGATCCATCACCCGTTGATGCACAAACGACTTATAATTTGGATCAGGCGTCCATGGGGGCATGCGCTTGTCATCCATTGCTTGTTGCAACCATCCCGCCATGTTGCTCACCTCTTCATACGTCTCCAGAGCAAACGGTGCTATACCGCCTGTTCGGTGACAAGAAGTGCAGTTTCCATACATGATCTTCGCTACATCTCCAGACCAGGTGGGTTGAGAAAAGCCGACAGTAGAGACACATAAAACGAAAAAGAAGAGTACATTTTTACACATGGCCTTTGGTTTTTGCAAAATAAAAATACGAAAAAAATTGAAAGAAATTATTTTGTTCGTTGAAAATGAAATGGATAACCACAAAAAACATTTGCTACAGGTACTTACCTTGCTCCGCAGGATTTGTAATCCTGCGGCTCTTCGAACTTAAACAAAAAAGAAATCCGCAGGATTGCAAATCCTGCGGAACTTTGTAGAAGTGGAATTACTCCACCACCAAAATGTAATTGTTCTTTTTCCCTTTTCCGAGCAGGATGTATTTGTCATTGATAAGGTGATCTGCTGTAAGAGTGAAGTCCTCGCCAACTTTTTCTTTATTCACGGAAATGGCATTTGCTTTTAACTCCCGACGGGCTTCGCCGTTGGAAGACAAAAATCCTGTTTTAGCAGCAAGCGCATCTACGATTGACATTGATCCACTAAATTCACTTCTCGATACAGTCGCTTGCGGAACGCCGTCAAAAATGGCAAAGAAATCTTTCTCACTCAACGAGCGCAGGTCATCTGCCGTGGATTTACCGAACAGAATATTGGATGCCGCAATGGCTGTTCTCAATGCTTCCGCACCGTGTACACGTTCCGTGATGTCTTCCGCAAGTGCTTTTTGTAATGCTCTCAAATGGGGTGCCTCAGCGTGTTCCGCTTCCAAAGCTTCAACCTCTTCACGAGATTTCAACGTAAAGATCCGAATGTAATTTCCTGCATCCGCATCGCTGGCATTCAACCAAAACTGGTAAAATTCATACGGTGTTGTTTTTTCGGGATCAAGCCACACACTGCCGCTCTCAGTCTTACCGAATTTGGTGCCGTCTGCTTTTTTTATAAGTGGAGTAGTTACTGCATACGCTTCCCCACCCGATTTACGACGGATCAACTCAGTTCCCGTAACGATGTTTCCCCACTGATCCGATCCACCCAATTGAACGATGCAGTTCTTGTGTTTATTGAGGTAATAGAAATCAAAACCCTGAACCAACTGATACGAGAATTCAGTAAACGACATCCCTGTTTCAAGGCGCTTTTTAACGGAATCTTTGGCCATCATGTAATTTACGCTGATGTGTTTGCCCACATCGCGGATAAATTCAAGGAAACTCATGTCCCGAAACCAGTCGTAATTGTTAACCATTTCGGCAGAATTCGCACCGCAATCGAAGTTTAGAAATTTCTCCAGTTGCGCCTTCACGCAGCCCACATTGCGATTCAATGTTTCGGCATCAAGTAGATTGCGTTCCTGTGATTTTCCGGACGGATCGCCTACCATTCCGGTGGCCCCTCCCACCAATGCATAAGGCTTGTGTCCGGCACGCTGAAAATGAACAAGCGTCATGATCTGCACCAGGTGGCCAACATGGAGTGAATCAGCTGTAGGGTCAAACCCAATATATCCCGCAGAAACCTGTTTGTTCAAAGCCTCTTCGGTGCCCGGCATGATGTCATGTACCATGCCTCGCCATTTCAATTCTTCGATAAAATTTGTAGGCATCAGGATTTGGTTAATTCTTTAAATACTTCTTCGAGTGTTTTAGCTTCTGTTTTCAACGTCAAAACGAGGATTCCATTTTGCTGCGCGAACTTTGCGATTTCTTTACGCAAATCGACATGTTCAATAGATTCAAGCAGCCAGCCGTTCTTCACTTGCTCCACTTTATTAACATGTGAAATACTGCTTAACTGTTTTTTGGAAATGCTGCCTTCAAATTCAACATACACCGTTTGCAAGGAATAGCTGACCTGTAGCTGGGTTGCAGTATCGTCCGCAACAATCTGTCCTTTATTGATGATCACGACGCGGTCACAGATTGCTTCAACCTCCTGCATAATATGTGTAGAGAGCATCACGGTTTTGGACTTTCCGATGGATTTTATCAATTGCCGGATTTCCACAAGCTGGTTCGGATCAAGTCCTGAAGTAGGCTCATCTAAGATAAGCACCTGAGGATCATGTATGATAGCAGCTGCCAGACCAACACGCTGTCTGTATCCTTTTGAAAGAGCACCAATTTTCTTATTCTGTTCTACTTCCAAACCCACGGCTTTGATCATTTCCTCCACACGCTCTTTCAGGTTTTTGATCTTGTAGATTTTGCCAACAAACTCCAGATATTCCCGGACATACATATCCAAATAAAGGGGATTGTGCTCGGGCAAATACCCAATCAATTGCCTGGTATCCAAAGAATCAACACTCACCGGCCGACCGCAAACGTTGACCTCACCGGAAGTTGACGGAATAAATCCTGTCAGAATCTTCATAGTTGTTGATTTTCCCGCTCCGTTTGGACCAAGAAAACCTACAATCTCTCCTTGAGCAACGGAGAAAGAAATATCATTGACAGCAGCCTGGTTTCCGTAATATTTTACAAGGTGTTTAACCTCAATTGACATCTTATGATTATTTGAACGCGAATATACTAAATCTGACATGAAGGGGGTTCAAACACGCGAGTTACATTGGCAAGAATGTTTAAATTTGATAGAAGCTAAAAAATCATGACCAAAGATATCCAAACCTATTTCGCCTCGGGCTGTGGAAGGTGCACACTCTTCGATACCCCCCAGTGCAAAGTTCATACCTGGCACAAAGAACTGGAACTTTTGCGGGAGATCGTTCTGGAATCTTCTATGCTCCTTGAGGAAATGAAATGGGGAATGCCCTGCTATTCTGTCAACAAAAAAAATGTGCTCATGCTTGCAGCATTCAAGGAATACTGTTCATTGAGTTTTTTCAAGGGATCTTTACTAAGTGATCCTGAGAATGTGATGGTCAGCCCCGGTGAAAATTCACAAGCAGTAAAACAATTCAAGTTTAAGTCCGTCGACGAAGTACTAAAACACCGAAACACAATCAAATCCTACATATTCGAGGCAATAGAAAATGAAAAGAATGGTGTTCAGGTTACATATAAAAAACCTGAAGAATATCCTATTCCTGAAGAGTTTCAAAAATGCTTGAATCAAGATGAAATGCTCAGAGAAGCTTTTTATCAACTAAATCCTGGCCGCAGAAGGGCTTATTTGTTACATTTCGGTCAGGCAAAACAGTCGGCAACCCGGGAAGCCAGGATTGAAAAATGTCGCGCGGCCATTCTTCTGGGAAAAGGATTCAATGAGTGATCGCGATCTTTTTATCATAGTCCTATCTTTGTATCCATGCCTCAAAAAGGAACAGTTCTAAAATCCACGGGAAAATGGTACACTGTCGAATTATCTGACGGAGCAGTTATTTCGTGCAGAATCAGAGGCAAACTCAGGCTTTCAGGTTTAAGCACCACCAATCCTATTGCTGTCGGCGACCGCGTGATTGTAGACGACGAAACAGATGAGGAAGGCAAGCGCACTATTTCTGATTTCGAAGAACGAAGCAACTACATTGTTCGAAAATCGACGAATTTGAGTAAACAGATGCAGATACTTGCTGCCAATGTCGACCGCGCCTATTTGCTGGTGACTTTGCACTCGCCGTTTACTCACTTAGCGTTCATTGATCGTTTTCTTGTGGCAGCCGAATCCTTCAGAATTCCTGTCACCATTCTTTTTAACAAAGTGGATCTTTACAACTCAAAAGATCTTGGAGAACTTGATGTTATTCAAAGAACCTACGAATCGATCGGTTACCCTTGCGAGCGGATATCCGCAGAAAATAGCCAGAACATCCAATGGCTGCGCAACGAGATTTCCGGAAAGCAAGTCATGATCTCCGGACACAGCGGAGTAGGAAAAAGTACACTGGTAAATTCGCTTGATCCTGACTTGAAATTGCGAACAGGAGAAATTTCAAAAGCACATCTTCAAGGGCAGCATACCACTACATTTGCAGAGATGCACAAACTCTCTTGTGGAGGCTATGTTATAGATACTCCGGGCATTCGCGCCTTTGGGATCATCGATTTGGAAAAAGAACATTTATCGCACTACTTTCCTGAAATGAGGGCACGGATTGGAGAATGTAAATTCCACAATTGTCAGCACCTGAACGAACCGAAATGTGCCGTTAAGGAAGCTGTTTCGGAAGGAAATATTCCGGAGAGCCGCTATCAGACGTATGTGCAATTGATGCAGGAAGACCCGAATGAAGTACACCGAAAAGACATTTACGGATGAGAGTTGTTTTACAACGTGTTTCAGAAGCATCGGTCACTATTGACGGTAAGGTACATGGCTCGATCAAACAGGGCATGATGATTCTGTTGGGAATCGAGCAAGATGACGAACATAGCGATGCTGACTGGCTGATCCAGAAGATCATTGGGTTGCGAATTTTTTCAGACTCCGACGGAAAAATGAACTGCTCGATACGAGAGGCAGGAGGGAGATTTCTGGTGGTCAGTCAATTTACATTGCACGCTTCAACGAAAAAGGGAAATCGTCCGAGTTACATCCGCGCTGCCAGACCCGAGCAAGCAATTCCGCTTTACGACTATTTCATCCGGGAATTGGGAATTCACTGTCAGGACAAGATTGAAACTGGAGTTTTTGGTGCAGACATGAAGGTATCACTGGTAAATGATGGTCCGGTAACAATTAGTATTGATTCAAAGAATAAGGAGTGATGGATTGGAGAATGGATCGCTGCGCTGATGGAGAATGGAACATGGATGCTCTATGCTCAATGCTCAATTGAAAAAATTTAAAAAAATATGACTATTCAAGAAGCACAAAAGCAGATTGACGACTGGATCAAGGAATACGGTGTTCGCTACTTCAACGAGCTTACCAATACAGCCATTCTCATGGAAGAGGTTGGAGAAGTAGCACGGATAATGTCCCGAAGGTATGGCGAACAAAGTGAGAAGGAAACGGACAAGGGAAAAGACTTAGGAGATGAACTGGCCGACGTTCTCTTCGTCGTTATGTGCATTGCGAACCAGACAGGTGTGAATTTAGAGGACGCTTTGAGAAAGAACCTAGAAAAGAAAACCAACAGAGATCACTCAAGGCACAAGGAAAATAAAAAACTAAACGAATGAGTCTGGAAAAACTACGTGTCGAGTTGCAGGAGATCCTTCCTGAAAAGGGAATCGTTGAATTAAATTCATTTCAATCGAAAGTCGTGGATGGATTGAAAGCCGGAAAAAATTTGCTTTTGGAAGGCCACGAGGGTGCAGGTAAAACGACCGCGATTACCATCTCACTTGTGCAAAAAATTACGGAGGCCGGCGAAGGTTCACCGCGCGCGATTGTGGTCTGTGCCTCCGATGACAAAGCCCATGCACTGCATGCATACCTGGAAAAGATTTGCCGACCTTTAGATTTGACCGTAGACCTCGCACACGACCGAGGAAACAAACTTCAGCAACGCAATGACATTTTTGATGGCACTGAGATCATTGTTGGAACGGCAAAACGTTTATACGAGCTGTATATTCAGAACGGATTTAACGTGAGTAAACTCAGATTGTTTATTCTCGACGATGCGTTAGACCTGTTCAAAAGTGGCTACAAAACACAGCTCACAAGAATTGCGGAAAGTTTACCAAAATGTCAATATATCCTGGCATCTGCAAGCTTCAGCGACCAACGCATCAAGGAATTTCTGGACGAATTCGTGCCGGTATATTCACAGATAGAAGCTGAATAAATTAAACTTTCAAGAGCTTCGTCTGTTTCTTGATTGTGGATCGCAATGAAATAGTGGCTTTTCGTCCTTTGGTGGCCGTAGAAAATTTCGAGACAACTTCGGAAATAGAGCGTTTTCAGAACAGCACATTAAGACCGGTTATTAAAATGCAGCACAACCTCCTCTTAGGTTTGTTTTCAGCACATCCATTGTCGAAGAACTTAACTCACTCCAAAGGTCCCCGAGTTGAATTTCAAAAGAAGGTACGCGATCTGATATACGGACAAACAGCCTTGAAAAACCAGCTCCTTGGAATAGCCACAGGAATGCTGACCTTAGGCGAATTCGAATTCTACCTCTCCCATCAGGCTGAACTAAATAAGCGCATTTTAGGAATGATCTGCCAGAGGATCGCCGATACCTTATATTAATTTCGCCTCAGAAGTTCCTCGACAACGATCTTGTCGACAGGAAAGGTGACATGCTCAGAAGTCAACCGATTCAATTCGACCCAACGATGTTTTTCTCCCTCATGTGTCGGGGCAAATACATGGAGTTCCGTAGGAATGGATGTCCATTCTTCAGAGCTCACCAGATAATAAAATGAATGTACCTGATGTCTTGGGTCAAAGGCCGAAGGCTGATGAAATTCGTTGAAATAGAACAGCTCACCAACTTCAATTTCCAGATCCAGCTCCTCTCTGAATTCACGTTTCAACGTTTCTCTGAATCCTTCTCCATATTCGAGTCCGCCGCCCGGAAATTTTGTGAATGAAACCCCATTTCGGAGCTCGTCGGAAAGAAGCACTTCTCCCCGATCGTTGATCAGGATTCCATAAATACGAATATTGAAAGGAAACATGGTTTAATCTTTCTCCAGGATTGTTTTGATGTCCGGTTTAAAATACAATTCAGACTTCATCACTTTGCCATCCTCTCGATAAATCGGTTTTCCGTTGGCATCCAGTTTACTCATATTGGACCGTTGAATCTCCTGAAAAACTTCCGCCATTTTATCCTGCAATCCATGTTTAAGAATGGTTCCGCATAAAATGTACAGCATGTCGCCCAGCGCATCTGCAACTTCCACTAGGTCTCCTTTCTGTGCAGCTTCGAGGTACTCTTCGTTCTCCTCGCGCATCAACTTGTAGCGCAACAAGATATCCGCTTCGGAAAGTTCGGTCGTTGGCTGATAATTGTTTGTTATTCCGAACGCATTGTGGAACTCTTCAACTGCTCCGATGGTGTCTTTGAGGGTCATAAGATGTGTTTCCCCAAAGTTAAGCAGCTGTAGGGATTAACGGTGATTTTTACCCTCCCAGTTTTCAACAGAGGTAATAACTACTCTGAACCCTGTAAGAGGATTCGGACCCTCATAAACTCTCTCGGATTCTACCCTTACATCATACCCTGGCTCCTGCCAAGAACCTCCCATTGCAATTCCTTTTTGCACGATCATCTCTGCAGCATTCCCATTCAAATTATACACCTTAAAAGCATTGGGAAAATAAGACTTGGATGGCGCCAATACATCCAACCCAGTATTTGCCGAAGAATTAGCCTTTTCCACCTTAATTTCATAGTTTTTCTTTACTGAATTTAAGTGGATATGCTCTGCACTCAGTCGCGAAAAATTACACATAGGCTGACCTTTTGAATTGTGCAGAGAATTTGTGCCCCAGGCATACGTCGCATTCGATTCCCCTCTACAGGCGCGCAAATACTCTTCTTTTTCCATTAATCGAAACAAAAATCCTCCCTTTGTTCCATATTTTTCATCATACTTTTCTCCCAACCATTTGCAATAAAGTATTGCCGCGTCATAGGAAACATTCACAACTGGATACTCTTTGTACGCCTCATGAGTATGATAATACTTCGCGTATGCTTCGTTGCTCCCATTCAACACGTTCCACTTGGCAGAATCAACCAGGGCAATATGCAGTTTTTCATTCTCACCTCTTCTCTTTAGATCTTGCAAAAATTCCTGATAATCCTTATTTGTGACTTCCTTCTCCAAGATGTAAAATGCTTGTACAGAGACAGTATCTCCTCCAATTATTACGTTGCCGCTAGGGATCAAAACATACGAATTTGTAAGCGCTTTTTTAAGAGAAGGTGCTTTATCCGAAAAAAATGAAACACATACTGCGAATAACAAACACAAGACCAATGAATATATTTTTACCATGACCGAAAATTTAAGAACTCATAAATTGCCAATTCGTTACGCCGGCACAATTATTTTATTTGTTGGGTGCTTGTATAAAACCAACAGTCAAATATAATTTCAATAGATGAGAAGTTTACCTATCTTTAAGATCAACTAACAATAATTCATTTTTTGTGAAACGTTTTCTTAGACGCATACTTTCCGTACTCGGCCTAATCTACTTGGTCGCATGTGCATACATGTATTTTCGTCAGGAAGATTTTATTTTTCATCCCAGAAAACTGAACAGTTCTGAAAAAATCTCTATTTCTCCTACCAGTAGGGAGTTTATTTTGAATACTCCTGACGGTGAAAAAATTTCCGCAGTCCTGAGCCCCGTAAATAAAGAGGAAGGATCCAAAGTAATCTTTTACCTCCATGGCAATTCTGGTAATCTTAAAGATCAAAATGAAGCTGCCCAATTTTACAATTCTCTCGGATTTGACTTCTTCTGCATGGATTACAGAAGTTTCGGAAAAAGCACGGGTCAGCAGGAAAATGAAACGGCCTTTTTCGACGACATCAAAATGGCATATGTTTTCCTTAAAAAAAAGTACAAGGAGGACTCCATTGTGGTGGTTGGTTATTCTCTCGGTACCGCTCCGGCAGCCATGATCAGTTCAGAAAACTCCCCATCAAAACTGGTGTTGATCGCTCCGTATTATTCGTTATTCGACATGACGCTGATAAGGTATCCCTGGATTCCGCCATTCCTGTTGAAATATCCTTTTGAAACAGATAAACATTTACAAAAGGTACAATCCGCTACACTGCTGATCCATGGAAAAAAAGATGAGACAATCCCTTTTGAAAGTTCAAAAAAACTGGCTCCTCTACTAAACCGGAAAAGTGCATTTGTCCCGATCACAGAACAGGACCACAATAATTTCGAACAAAATCCACTCTTTGTAAAGGTAATTTCTAATTTTTTAAAGAAATGAATAAGATCCTATCGTTGGGTATTGCCCTTGTTCTAACCGGGCTTTCTTTCGGGCAGCTTGTGCTGAATGAAGGCAGCAATAAAAATTACATGATTCTTTCCGATGAGAATGGCGACCAGCCCGACTGGATTGAACTATACAATAGTGGAGCAGACACCATTCAACTTTTGAATTATGGTCTTTCTGACGATGTAAATGACCTTTTAAAATGGCAATTCCCAAATGTTTCTATTCCTCCTAATGCGTTCAAAACTGTGTTTTGCAGCGGAAAAGACAGAAAACCAATTTCAGGATTTACCCATGTGTTGACGGCCACCGGATTTGTGCCCACTACGGGATGGAATACACACACTTTCGATACCCCATTTCAATGGGATGGTTCTTCGAATATTCTCATCAATATTTGTTCGTACAGTTCTGCAGGCTATACTGTAAATTCCATCTTCAACCAAACATCAACACCATTTGCCTCTACGGCTTTTTCTTTCCAGGATGGCAGTGCCGCGGCGTGCGATCATGTGTATTCCAATCCCGTAAATCAGCGTCCGAATCTTCAACTCAATGGACAGACACTAGGCTCTGGTACGATCCAGAACAGTCCAACAGATTATCCCGCTCCTTATGGCAATTGGTACTGGGGTGCACGGCATCAATTGCTCATTCGTGCCTCTGAGCTGATTTCTGCCGGTATAACTGCCGGGCCGATTACGTCACTTTCATTTGATGTAGTCAGCGCAGATCCCGCGGTATATGATTACATTTCATTGGATATGTGCATGGTAAGCATCAATGAGCTCTCAAATGAGTATAAGATTGTTGATCCCAACAACTGGCAGCATACCAATTTTACGTTGAAAGGAAGCGGTGAATTCGTTTATTTATCCAATCCCTCCGGCAATTTACTGAGCAGTTTATACGTTGATTGTCAAAGCGCCGGCGTAAGTCGGGGAAGACTCCCGGACGCCTCGTCGAATTGTGTGCTGTTCGGCACTCCTACACCGGGAAGTTCAAACAACGGTTCAACAGCCTATCAAAGCTTCCTGCTTGATCCTGTCATTTCCACACCATCCGGAAGTTACGGAACAACTCAATACGCTACAATTGACAATCCTAACGGAGTAGGAAGTCAGCTGCGTTACACCCTGGACGGTTCAGATCCTACCCCGGCTTCGCAACTGTATAACGGGACGCCCATCCCGATTTTTTTCTCGTCAGTACTAAAAGTAAGGGCGTTTGCGGAAGGAATTTTACCAAGTGAGATTGTAGCTTCTTCCATCCTTTTAGGGGTGGACCATGTCACGCCAATTGTTAGTATTTCAACTCCCTATGAAAATCTATACGGAGCGCAGGGGATTTTTGACAATTGGAGTCGCGACTGGCAGAGACAGGCGCAAGTTTCTTATCTGGATTCCAATGAAAATCTGCGTTTTACATCGCGTGCCGCCATGCAGGTCGATGGAGGATGGGGAGGAAGCAGGTATCAGCCACAACATTCCTTTCGACTGGAATTCGACAACAGCGTTCTCGGAGATGGAACCGTAAATGACAGCATTATTCCATTCAGAAGAAACAGAACAAAATACAGCAATTTCTATCTTAGAAATGGAAGCAACCAATACCTCGTTTTTCCTTACAAAGATGCTTTTCAAAATCAGGCGATGTCCGGGACTACCAAAAACTACTATTCTGCCTGGCGCCCGGTAAGTGTGTACATCAATGGAGGATATTTTGGCTTGTATGAATTGCGTGAGAAAATGGATGCCGAATTTTTTGAGGTGCACGACGGTGCCGATCCGGATTCACTTGATATTTTGTCTCTCAGTGCCTGGTATGGCTTTGCGCTGCGATCGGTGCACGGTGCTCCGGTACAGACTTTCATCGATCGGTATCTTCAGTTTTACCAGCTGGACCAGGGCGCTTCAAACTACTGGGATCTTGCCGATCAGTATTTTGATCTGGAGTACTACACGGACTATATCATTGCAGAATCCTGGATGGGTAATCAGGACTGGCCGGGCAATAACATCAAAATTATGCGGTCAAATAAAACCGATTTCCGCTACCGCTTCTGCACTATCGATATGGAACTTTGTCTCCAACCCAACGGGTGGACAAGTGCTGCAGACGACCATATTTCATATTTATTTAGCCAAAGTCAGGACAATCCATTTATCAATGTTTGGTTAAAAAGTATTCAAAACAACAGGTTCAGGGATTATTTCATCAACCGTTTTGCTGACTTGATGAATACCGAATATCATGTAGAGAGACTTCTGCCGCTGGAACAATACTTCTTCGATCAGACGGCTGTTGAAATGCAAAATCTTTATGCGCGCTGGGGTGACCCCGGAGATGTGCCCGGTCAGATGAACAATTTTTATAACAATCACCTGGCATTCAGAAGCGAACTTTCGGCTCGTTCAAATTATGTACGCCAACACATTAAAAACAATTTCGAACTTCCCAATATCGTAGATCTTCAATTGAACGTAAGTCCGGAAGGCGCGGGAAGGATACATATCAGCACCATTGAACCTGATACCTATCCCTGGCAGGGATATTACTTCAACGGTGTGCCTGTACGTATTGAGGCTATTCCAAATCCGGGATATGAATTTTTAAACTGGGGGAACAATCCTCTGATTACGAATGTGTTTGATCCCGTTTTCCTCGACACACTCGATCTCTTCAATGTTACCTTTACCGCCTTTTTTGAAGGTACAAGTTTAGGTATTGCAGAAGAAGCGTATTCGAATACTTCATTTAAGATTTATCCAAATCCGGCCAACGACAAGCTATCTATCACTCTTGGAAAAGATGCAATTTCCTTTCCGATACACTATGAAATTATCGATATGAATGGAACCGTCAGATTGCTGGGTACTATTGAGAATGAATCAACTGACATTGATATTTCCAGGTTGAGTCACGGAATTTATGCTTGTGTTCTGACGAATAATTCAGGTGAAAGAATTACTAAGAGACTGGTCAAACTTTAGGCTTAGTTCCAATAAAGTCTTTCAGGTAAAACGGTTCAAAATACGCAACATCCTCCACCTGTCCGTTCATAAACCGCTTGTACGCCTCCTTCACCTGACCGCGCGCAGAAGAATAAATTTGGTCATCGAAAAAAACAGATCGACCAAGCCAGACGTCCTTTAGCTTCATGTGTCCATCACCGAAACAAACCATCGGTTCAAAAGATGCGTAAGAAGTTTCATCGATGATGTCGGCGGAGATCTCCTTGAGCAACATCAGTTGATCTGAATAAATCCCGTTATACACCTCCATCCTTCGCGCGTCAATCACCGGGCACAAATTCAGTCCTGTGTATTTTTCAGCCGCGATTGAAGCAAGCGAAAAAAGAGAATCCACAGCAATTAATGGGATATTCAGTGCATAACAAAATCCTTTGGCGGTAGAAACACCTATGCGCAGGCCGGTGTAGGAACCCGGGCCAGAGGACACCGAAACAGCTGACAGCGTGTTGAGTGCTATGCCAGCTTTTTTCAAAACATCCTCTACAAACAAAGTGAGATTTTCGGCATGAGAGAACTCTTCATTGGCAACCTCTGTCAATTCCTTCAGAATCCCATTTTCGGAGAGTGCCACGGAACATACTTTTGTAGAGGTTTCCAGATGCAGAATCCACACACTCATTTGACCTCCAGTTTAAATCCTATTCCGTGGATATTTGAAATGGTTACCGCAGGATCTTCCTTAAAATATTTGCGAAGCTTTGTAATAAATACATCAAGACTTCGGCCTACAAAATAATCATCTTGCCCCCAGACCGCATTTAATACTATCTCTCTCGGCACGACCTGATTTCGGAATTTACAAAGGATCTTTAGAATTTGAGCTTCTTTCTTAGTCAATGTCTTTTCAAACCTTAGATGCTTCAATTGAAAATTCGTCGTATCGAAAGAATAGGCTCCAACATGTAGAACGGTTTCCTCCTCTGATTGAACATGAATATCTACGCGTTTCAATAAGGCTGCTATTCGCAATTGGAGCTCCTCGGTGCTAAAGGGTTTCGTGAGGTAATCATCGCCACCTGCACGAAATCCATCCAACTTGTCCTCCGTCATGGATTTTGCCGTAAGAAATAAGATTGGAATCTGTTGATTTATCTTTCGAATCGAACGGGCGAGCGAAAAGCCATCAAGTTTAGGCATCATGACATCAAAAACACACAGATGAAATACTTCCGAATTGAATTTTTGAAATCCTTCTGCCCCATCTGTGCACAAAGTAACCTGATACCCTTCGGTTCTGAGTTGATCCGAAATCACAAACCCAAGACTGGTATCATCTTCAACGAGTAAGATCTTTATTTTCATTTCCAACCGTAAGTTATAAACGAACAAGAGCCCCAGACGGGAGTCCGAGGCTCTCATTACACTAATCAACCTAACCTACTACTACTGAGGCAAAATTAGATAATTATTCGAAATCCATCCTTAATTTCACATTTTTTTAACGTCGGATTTACACTTAACCTTTTGTTAATACTGACACAACACCTTTTGAATACCTTTGAACCTATTAATTGAAGCTTGTATGATCAAGATACTCATTGTGGATGACGAAGAAGACATTCGCGAACTCCTGAGTTACAACCTGAAAAAAGAGGGCTATACTGTTTTTTGTGCTGAAAACGGGGAAAAAGGTTTGGCTGTTCTTCGGGAAGAAAAACCGGATTTGGTCTTGCTGGATGTAATGATGCCCGGAATGGATGGCATTGAAGTATGTGAAACCATCAGACAGTTGCCCGGCCTGAGCCAGACGCTCATCTGTTTTTTAACAGCCAGAGGAGAAGATTACAGTCAGATCGCAGGTTTGGACGCTGGGGCAGATGATTACGTTGCCAAACCGATCAAGCCCAAAGTGCTGATCAGTCGAATTAATGCTATTCTTCGTAGAAAAGGAATGATTGACCAGGAACCAAAACCAGTCAAAGGATTGGTCATCAACCGAGAAAAATACATCGTCGAGAAAGACGGAAAGGTCTTACAATTGCCTCGCAAAGAATTTGAATTGCTCGCTCTGCTGGTGTCCAAGCCAGGCGATGTTTTTGAACGAGATGTAATCCTCGACAGCGTGTGGGGAACAGACATTGTAGTAGGTGACCGCACGATAGACGTACACATTCGAAAATTGCGTGAAAAGATCGGGGAAAAACACATCAAAACCGTTAAGGGTATAGGTTATAAGTTCATACCCGAAGATTAAGTAAATTCTGATTTAACTCTAAGTTAATTTATCATTAATGAATCTTAATCTTGAGTTAAATCGAAGGTAAAAGTTAAGCACTTTCTTTGCGTCAAATTTCCAGAAATGACGTTTAAGAACTCACTACTTACTGCTCTATTCCTTTTAACTTGCTCTCTTTCTCAAGCTCAAAACGGCTTCATTAAAGGCAAAGTATCAGACCCTACGAATAAAGAGACGATACCGGGAGCACGCGTAAGCGTCGACAGCCTTTCGAAAGGCTCCATGACGGATCTTGATGGCAATTACTTCATAAGTATACAGCCGGGTACGTATTCCCTTTCTATATCCTACCCTACCTACCGTACTGGTCACCAAACAGACATCGTAGTGCGTGCAGGAGATACCGTTTTTGTGAATGTACTGCTCGAAAAAGAAATCAAAGAGGTAAAAGAATTGACGGTAAAAGGCCAGATCAGCAAAGAGTCCAATGAAAACGTCATCAATATGCAAAGAAAAAGCGCAACTGTAGTAGATGGCATCTCACAGGAAACCATGAAAAAATCTCCTGACAGCAAGGCGAGTGATGTGCTCAAAAGAGTTAGCGGAGCAAGTGTTCAGGACAATAAATTCGTTGTAGTAAGAGGATTAAGCGACCGTTACAACTTTGCATTGATCAACGGCGCCACTCTTCCCTCCTCAGAAAGCGATAAAAAAGCCTTTTCATTTGACATCTTCCCTTCCAATATGCTGGACAACCTCGTGATAATGAAAACAGCGACACCTGATATGCCCGGAGAATTTGCTGGTGGTGTAATAGACATAAATACAATGGAACCGAAATCCAAAGATGTGCACCAATTGCAATTGGGAGGAGGATTCAATACGTTAACTACTTTTCAAACGTTTAGAAATTCGGGTGGAAATTTCCTCGATGCGCTAGGTTTTGGATCTGATTCAAGACAACTTCCGGAAAGTATCCCCGGAACCATAAACTTTGCCAGTATGGGGAAAGATGAAAAGGGACTTCTGGCAAAAAACATGAATTTCGTCTGGAATGCAGGTTCAGGAAAAGCATTGCCCAACGGAAACTTGCAATACAGTTTTGGTAAGACCTTCAAGAAAAATGAGCAAGAATTCGGATTTCTGTTCGCATACAACTATCAGAATAATTTCAATACAAATATTTATTATCGACGAGATTTTGAAGAGCAAGCAGCAGGCGTCGTTAAGAAAATGGAGTTGATGGACTCTGTATTTAACCAGTCAATTCTTCACAGTGCAATGCTCAATACCACCTGGAAAATCAATCCTAAAAATAAATTGTCGATCAAGACCTTGTACTCTGTAAATTCTGAGGATAAAGTAAACATTCGAAGTGGTGCGAGAGAACTGGACAATGATCCGCGGCAATGGGAACGCTCAACGAATTTCTGGTATACTCAAAACAACTTGTTGAGTACTCAGTTTATCGGAAGTCATGAACTAAAAAAAGGCAAGTTCAATTGGAACACAGGTTTAAGCAGTGTGGAACGCCAAATTCCAAACCTTCGACGGATCGTTTACCGCAAGTACGCATTGGAGGAAAACAATACGGATATCAATTATGGTGATACTGCCTACGCAGCTGTCATTCAGAACAACGGAACGATCCCGACCGCTGCAGGAAATATGTTCTGGGCAAATTCCACCGAACAAACCGTCAGTTTGAAATATGACTATTCATTGCCATGGAGTAATGATAAGATCAAAACAGAATGGAAATTCGGAGGAATGCACCAGATCCGTGACCGTATCTTTGAATCAAGGAACTTTGGTTTCTCACAATACAAGCCTACGGGAAGTTCATTCAACAGTTCACTTTTATTGCTTCCTGCTGATCAAATCTTTGCACCGGAAAATCTTGGGTTACTCGAAAACGGACAGGGTGGATTTAAACTAGACGAAGCATCAAATGTGGATGACAGCTATCAGGCTTCTGCCTTTTTAAACGCAGGTTTTGCCATGGGTGATGTCAAATTGGGCAACAAGATCAGATGTGTGGGAGGCGCACGACTTGAATCTTACAATCAAAAATTCAGTTACATTGAGTTTGGTTCGAACCTTGAAAAAAACATAGATTCCACCGTGATTGATGTGCTACCGTCCATCAACATGATTTGGTCGCTTACTGAAAAAATGAATATTAGAGCGTCCTACTACAAAACGGTATCAAGGCCGGAATTCAGAGAGTTGGCGCCCTTTGCATTCTATAATTTTGTTCAGGACAATATCCTTTCTGGAAACCCAAATCTGAAAAGGGCACTGATTAACAATGCTGACTTGCGTTTTGAATGGTTTCCCGGGGCTGGACAGGTATTCAGTGTGAGTGCGTTCTACAAAACCTTCACTGATCCTATAGAATTGATAAACCGTACTGGAACTTCTGGCGCTCCTGAATTGTATTACACCAACGTAGCGGGAGCAAGGAATTATGGATCAGAACTGGAGTACAGACTCAAACTGGGTATTTTCAACGAAGCAGATTCAACTCTTCTTGATGCAACCACCATTTATACCAACCTCGCGTTCATCCGCTCTAAAGTTGATGTTTCAGAGGTGCTTGGTTCAGGAGGAGACAGGCCACTTCAAGGGCAATCACCTTACATTGTGAACGCCGGGCTTAGTTTCAATCCATTCAAATACAACTGGTCACTGAATATATCTTACAACGTCATCGGACAGCGCATTTACATCGTAGGGAATGTGCAGGAGCCAACTGTCTGGGAAAATGGCAGACACGTTATAGACCTTCAACTTAGTAAAACCTTTGCAGAAAAATGGGAGATCAAGCTCAATGCACGCGATCTTCTAGCTCAGAAACTTGTCTATTTCCAAGATTTGAACGGGAACCAAAAATATGATGCAGATGTGGACAATAACTGGCAGGAGATCAGCTTCGGACAAACAATTAGTTTATCGGTCAAATACAGTTTTAAATAGAATTGCAAATATGTTTCAAAAGGCGTCTAGTAATTGACGCCTTTTTTTGTGCCCTATCGAATTTTTGGAATGTTAAGAAATTATATAATCTGATTAATAGAATGATAATTTAAGAATAAAACTATGCTAACCAAAGCAGCCTTCTTACCGCCGTTACTTTGCATCGATAAAAATTATAAAAGAGTCATGAAAAAAATGTACACTATGTTCGCTGCGTTATCCTTATGCAGCCTAGCAACAGCCCAGGAGGCCTTTTGGGATGTTGTAGATTACAAGGGAGCATTCCCGGTAACCGATAATACACCTGCTACAGACTGGACGAATGGATGGTCTAATTTTGATCCGGAGAATACGGTGTATCCGGCTACAACCACCACGGTATCTTCAGACATTACGACCAGCACTACCTGGAGTGGTACGATTCTGCTTCAAAACAAGGTTTATGTTAAAAACAATGCAACGTTAACTATAGCACCTGGAACCATTATCCGCGGCGACAAGTTGACTCAGGCAACACTAATTATTACAAGAGGAGCAAAGATAAATGCAAACGGAACAGCTTCTCAACCTATTGTTTTTACTTCCAATGAAGCGGTTGGAAACAGAAACGAAGGAGACTGGGGTGGTTTGGTGCTTCTAGGTCTGGCACGCAACAACCAGCCGGGAGGTGTAGCAAACATCGAAGGTATTGCTCCAACGACAGATACTCAGTTTGGTGGAAATTTTGATACGGACAACTCAGGTACCTTGCGCTACGTGCGAGTTGAATTCGCAGGGATTCCGCTTGAGCCAAATAAAGAGATTAATGGAATTACATTTGGTTCAGTCGGTTCAGCAACCACTGTAGATTATGTTCAAGTTTCATTTTCAGGAGACGATTCCTTTGAATGGTTTGGTGGAACTGTAAACTGTAAACACCTTATTGCTTATAGAGGTCTTGACGATGACTTCGATACAGATTTTGGATTCCGAGGAAGAGTGCAATTTGGTTTGATAATTAGAGACAAGGACCTATCCGATGCTCCCGGTGACTCCAATTCATTCGAATCAGACAACGATGCAGCGGGATCTACTGCACAGCCTAAAACAATGCCTATTTTTTCAAACATCACAATCGTTGGCCCCAAAGGCAACGGTTCGACTGCACTGCCTGTCGGTGAAAAGTTTGAAAAGGCGTTCCGACTGAGAAGAAACACTTCAACATCTATTCTCAACTCTATCATTACCGGATGGGAAAAGGGCTTGTCCATTGAAGGAGATGCGGTTGTGAACAATGTGAACGGAGATTCATTGGTATTTGTATCAAACATCACTACAAACTTCGCCACACCGTCATGGTCGTCCACGAACACAAACACTGTATATAATGCAAACACCGCACTCCCATCAAATGCTGCATTTTATGGCTCATTCTGGAATGCTGATGGCAATGATTCTACTTCCACGTTAGGTCAGGTTAACTGGGTGAACATTTTTACTGCATTGGGAACAACCCCTGATGCACGCTTAAATACCGGTTCGGTTGCAGGATCCGGAGCAAACTTCACACACCCTAAATTCTACAATTTAGTGGCACCAACAGCTACAACATCCTATACATACTGTGAAGGAGCAACAGCAACTACCCTGACAGCAAATGCTGGAACAGGAAACTCATTATACTGGTACACTCAAGCAACCGGAGGAACAGCCTCAACGACAGCTATTACGCCATCCACATCCGCTTCAGGAACTTATACATATTATGTTAGTCAATACAACAGCAATGGCGATGAAAGTCCAAGAACGGCAATTACCGTCGTAGTGAATGCCAATCCATCAGCACCAACAATCAGTGCGGACGGTCCAACGTCATTTTGCACCGGAGGGTCAGTGGTCTTGACGTCAAGTGAAACAACAGGCAACACCTGGACCAATAGCGCAACAGGAGCTTCAATTACAGTAAACAGTTCAGGAAGCTATGCAGTAACGTTTACCAATTCTAATGGCTGTTCTGCGACATCATCTCCGGTAAGCGTAAATGTCAGCAATGCACCTATACCAACTATCAGCGCACCGCAAACAGAGGCATGTTCAGGGGAGACAATCACATTAACATCTTCTACAGCAGATTCATATCTATGGAGCACAGGTGAAACTACACAATCTATCAACGTTACTCAGGGGGATGTTTATACAGTAACCACAACGAATGCTGATGCTTGTGCAGGAGTGGGAACCTCTGATCCGGTGAGTATCACGTTCGGAACAACGCCTACAGCAAACGGTTCATTCACATCTTCAGGTAACGTTGTGACATTTACCAACGCTTCTTCCAATGCAACAGCTTATTCATGGGACTTTGGAGATGCAACGAACTCATCTGCTGCGAATCCAACACATGCTTATGCTGCTAATGGGGCATACACAGTTGTGCTTACTGCGATCAATGGAAACTGCTCTGATGAAGTTACATTAAATGTATTAATCAACGTAAGTCTTGAAGAACTGAGCGGATTGAATCAAGTGGAACTATACCCAAATCCGGCAAGCGATAAAGTCAATTTATCATTCCTTTCGGCAAGTGCGCAAAAAGCAAACATGATCATAACGAATCAGCTTAGCCAAACAGTTGAGAAAAATGAAGTGATACTTCAGGAGGGAAGCAATCTCCTTGAGATCGCAACTCGTGAATATGCGAATGGTATTTACTTCATCAATCTGGAAACAGAAAACGGAAAACTGACTCGTAAGCTTGTCATCAAGAACTAATTCACTTAAGGGGCAGCCTGTGGCTGCCCCATTTTTAAACTATATGGATACACTCAAAGGGCATACTATTCTATTGGTTGACGATGAACAGGACATCTTGAATTTCCTTTCATACAATCTAAAAAAAGAAGGCTACAAGGTGTTTACCGCATTGAACGGTGAGGAAGCTGTAAAAATGGTACAGCAAATTCATCCATCACTTATTCTGATGGACATCATGATGCCAAAAATGGATGGGATTGAAGCCTGTCAGGTGATCCGTAAAGACCTAAACATCACGCAACCTATCATCGCTTTTCTTACCTCCAGGGCTGAGGATTATTCTCAAATAGCCGGTTTTGAAGCAGGAGCGGATGATTACATAACTAAGCCTGTTCGACCGAGATTACTTATCAGTAAAGTTGAATCATTGCTGCGGAGATTGATTCGATCGTCTGCTTCAGTTGCTGAAAATCCGGCTGTAAGTATAAAAATAGACAGGGAAAAATTCACTGTAGAAATCAAAGGACAAAGCTTGCTGTTACCCAAGAAGGAGTTCGAACTGCTTGAGCTGCTGGCCAGCCGTCCCGGAAAAGTATACTCCAGAGAACAGATACTTACCATTGTATGGGGAAACGACACCGTGGTTGGAGAGCGAACAATTGATGTTCACATCAGAAAATTAAGAGAAAAGCTGGGAGATGACTATATTCGCACTATTAAAGGCGTCGGATATACCTTCAGCGAATCGTGAAGAACATTAAACCTATTCACTTAGTCTTTGGCGGCAGTGCCATCACATTCTTGTTGACTTTATTGATAACATTCATTATCGATCACCAGGTAATGAATTTTCCATTTTGGGTACTCATCGGATTGCCATTTGCAACCGGGTTGATTTCATTCGGTGTTTTTTATTTTTTTATACAACGTTTCATCAACGACCGTCTTAAATTGCTCTATCGTTCGATACGGAAAGGAAAGATCACCAAAGAAAATGACCTGCAGTTTCGCATTACGGATGACGTCATTGCACAAGCGGAGAAAGAAACACAAGAATGGACAGAAGAACGGAACAAGGAAATCGAAAAACTTAAGGAGCAGGAAGAATTCAGAAGAGAATTTCTGGGTAATCTGGCACACGAACTTAAAACACCTGTCTTTTCAATTCAGGGGTATATTCTAACATTACTTGATGGTGGACTTGAGGATGAATCGGTAAACCGTAACTTTCTGGAACGGGCATCCAAATCTGCTGAAAGAATGGCAAATATTCTTGAAGACCTGGATGAGATCACAAAATTGGAAGTAGACACACTTCAGATGCAGATTCGCGCATTTGACATTGTTGAATTGATACGAGAAGTTTTTGAATCTCTGGAACTGAGAGCCTCGGAACGGAAGATTAAACTTGGATTTGCAAAAGACTATGGGAATCTCTTTGCAGATGGAGACCGTGTTAAGATCGGTCAAGTACTGACTAATCTAATGAATAATTCGATTTTTTACGGCAATGAAGGCGGCAACACGACGATTAGGCTCTTTGTAGTCGACGATATTATTACAGTTGAGGTTTCCGATGACGGTCCGGGAATTGACGAAAAACACATTCCCAGGCTCTTTGAACGCTTTTACCGAGTGGAAAAAAGCCGAAATCGAAACGAGGGGGGATCCGGCCTCGGTCTGGCAATCTGCCGACACATTATCGAATCGCACGGACAAACAATCTCCGTGAGAAGCACCGTAGGAATTGGAAGTACATTCGCATTCAGTCTGGATAAAAGCAAAAGCCAATCGAGCGGACTTTACTCCTCCAGAGGGATTCAGATCAAATAACTACTTCCAAACCACCAACCTTGTCTTTTCTGTTTTATTGTCAGAAGTCAATTCCACAGTATAAACACCACTCGTCAATTCCAATTGAATTGTACCGCTTGCAAAATGTTGTTCCCATACTAGTGCTCCTTTTGAATCTAAAATTCGAATAGGGTTGAACTCTTGACTTAAATTGATCGCACCGAAAGATGGGTTAGGATAAAAATAATCTTCGTTCTGATGCAAAGTCTCGAGTCCTAAAACACCAATAAATACTGAATCCACCACAGAACATCCGTTAGCATCTACAGTAGTCGCAGTGTACCACCCCGGATTCAGATAAACAGCCATTGTCCCAGTCTGAGAATTCGGATCATCCCACGTAATCGTGTATGGTGCTGTTCCGCCTGTTACTGTACATTCGGCAATTCCATCCAGAGATGCGATGCCTGAAGAGTTGGCATTTACTGTAACATTCACCGAGAGTGCAGTAGGTTCTGAAATGGTTAGTGTCTCCGCTGCAGTAGAACACCCATTTGCATCTTCGACGAACACCTCATAGGAAGCAGCAGGAAGGTCCGCAACTGTGGGCTGGAATTCCATATTTGCGTTCAAATAAAAAGTATAAGGTAGTGACCCACCAATGGCCTCAAATGTGATTGTTCCATCCGACATCCCGTTACAAGAAACATTTGTCGCCGAAGCAGAAAAAACAAGTTCCTCAGGTTCTGCAATTGTGAAAGCAACGGAATCACGGCAAGGACGACTGTCCTGTACAATGACATAATAGTCGCCTGCTGTCAAACCGGTAATGCTGTCATTCACCTCACTGTTCGACCATAAAACAGTTATTCCCTGAACACCTGGATTTGTAAAAACTACAGCAGAACCCGTTGCGTCGCCGAAACAAGCGCTGACATCATTTACCTCAATAGAATCAATAACCGGAAGCGGGGATGGTATAAATACTGAATCCTCGACCACACAGCCGTTAGAATGAGTGATTATTACACTGTTCCAACCTTCATGCAACTGATTGTTGGGTTTGGTGGTTATTCCGTTCTCCCAGAGAAATGTGCATGTTGAAAACATACAATAACATCCGGAGGAGTTCAAGGTTGCCATTCCATTCGAATCACCTATGCAGGTTGGTGGAAAAATTCCTCCGTAAGTTATTACGAAAGGATCATTCAGCGTAACAGATCTGTATTCATAACAATCCTGGCCATTGGTTATCTGAACCCAATACGTTCCTGCCGGCACATTTTGGAGCACAGGTTCAGTACTTCCTGTAGACCACAAATACGTGTACGGATCTGAACCAGATATTACACCGGGCACGATCATGCCATCAGAAAATCCATTACATGAAGGATTTGACACGGTGATACCACTTATAACCGAACCAAAACCACAATCTACAGGAATCAATTCATACTCACCGTCAAATGCTGTTCCCATATAACTGCCCCATGCAATGCCTGCATTTGGAATTATATAATTTAATTCACTTCTGTATACAGATATTCCCTTCCAACCCACAGGATCAATGCTGTCCTTCTTCACTACGTAAACGAGGTCAAGCATTCCATCTACATCCATATCCCCAACGTATGGCGTAGATCCCAGATTAACCCCTGTCCGCGTATTATCCAATGTGATTGTTAGGTTAGAAACAGGATCATACGATTCAACCCTCGTTCTAAAGTAACCACCTTCGGAGTAGGTCACAGCGAAAAGCACTTCATCACGGCCATCATTGTTCAGATCCACGGCATTTCCCGATGCGTACTGTATCACACCAAGGCTATCTATATTTGTAAGCTCACCCGTTGCCCCATCGAGAATTACCTGATAAAAATCCGTGTAAGACGGAGCAATTCCGCTGAACAAACTCAAGGCAACATCAGGTATTAAATCACCAGTGAAATTACCGATTACCGGAGCTGCACTTGACTCCGTTCCCTGCTTGGAATAACTCCACATCAAACTTCCACCCTGCCCTTTAATTTTGTACAATGTACCGCCAAAAGACTGAATGTAAATGTCGTAGGAACCATCGTCTTTTCTGTAAATCGAAGCGGGAGCAATAAATCCTTTCTCACTGTCTGAGGCAAGTGTAATGCTATTTTCTAATGTGTTTGAATTAATCAATTCATCGAGAGGAGCCATATAAAAATGTCCGCCTAGATTTTCTCCACCCGTTCCAAACAAGATCCATTGAGTTCCATTATTCTGAATATCAGCAACTACAGGTGAGCAATACGTTTCAGCGCCATCCGGGACTAGAGCCTCCGCCAACAAATTTCCTGTTGCCGAACTGATTACCATTAATCTGCCGGGAGGTCGATCCGTTTCCCATGCAGGAGCGGCGTGGTCACCCCCGTTCGAAACGAGAATATCGAGGTACGAATCCCCATCTACGTCGTGGATAAATTGTGGGTTGTAAAAATTATACAAGCCACTGTCGACAGGATTCGTTCCGTAGGGGAAATAATCCCAGATCAACTGGCCGTTTGAACCATCAATAGCCAGAAGTTGTGCTGATCTGCCAGCTATACATACGTCCTTGATGGCATCACCGGTAAGGTCTTGAAAAATAGCACTTCCAAAAACCTCATTGCGTGCTGGACGTTTCCAGAGGAGGGATCCATCCGCACCGTTGTATGCCATAATACCATTGTTGCTGAAGACACCATCAGTACCACCACCAATTACCACATCGAGAATATTATCTCCATTTAAATCACACGTTCGTGGTGAAGAAAGTGTCGGAATTGAATCCGTGAATGTCTGCCAACTCTGCGAAAAGCATTGAAGACACGTGAAAATTGCAGGAAGAAATAGGATTGTTTTGCGCATGGTTCAAAATTGGTATTCAAAGGTAGTAAAAACCAAAATGATGACCTATGACCTAGTTTACTATTCAAGCATTAAAAAACAACCGATCGAGCTACAGTATTATATATCTGTTTTTGAGCTGATTAACTCAAGAGTATGAGCACAAAAAAAGGGTTCACTCTTTCGAATGAACCCTCTTACTAAAAGTGGCGTCGACTTACTCTCCCACCCTCAAAAGGG
>JBEGVI010000083.1:0-51914 GCA_041178485.1 Bacteroidota bacterium
GATGATCAGAAAAGCTGACGGAAACGTATACAGAGAAACACTTGTGGTAAGATAATACCACCCCTTTACAACACCCTGAAAAATGCGAGGCGATGCTTCGCATTTTTTTGTTTATCCGCTGACCTCGATACACCCTTCGGGCACTCGGTCAGCGTTTATTCTATGATTAGGTGATCGAGAGCACCCTTCACTCGGTCAGCATCAAAGCCGGAAAGTATCGAGAGGGCCAAAAATCACTCGGTCAGCTTTTATTCTATGATTAGGTGATCGAGAGCACCCTTCACTCGGTCAGCGTCAAAGCCGGAATGTATCGAGAGGGCCAAAAATCACTCGGTCAGCTCCACCTATGTAAGCTGCCCGCCTCGCCCAGGGAGTGTTGAAAGTCGAAGTAGAAGTGTAAGCAAGCCGCTCCGCCCTGAGTTCATCGAAGGGAGTGTTTCGACAGCGTCGAAATGTATCGAGGCCACACGCCAAACTCAAATCTGCTCATCCAAACCCCATAAATATTCATCCAAATCACCATTTTGTTCATTTTTTTTGTGAAAACCAAAAAAGCGTGATAACTTAGTCTATCACTCTCGTGCACATGCGCGGAATGACTATATTGTGTCCGGGAGTAAAATTTTAAAAGAATAGCTATGAAAAAAGCGATACAAATTTCAAGTATGAATCTGGTGTCAAATCACAACGCTACCCACAGTCGGGGTTGGAGTATAACGAAGAGAGTGCAGATATTAATGAAGTGTCTCGTTGTCACGTGTTCTTTTATTTTGTTTAGTTCCGAAAGTCTTTTTGCTCAAGAGAATTTGGAATTATTGAATTATTCTGAAGTAAGTAGTGAGGATGGTAAAAAGAAAGAAATAATTGAAACTTCTGTCCTGAGAGGTGTCTTGAGGGTGAACTATTCCACTGAGTCAATTCCGATTTCTCCAGCCCCTGTTGAGTTGGCCAAGACTATCCGTAATTTACATTCTGAATTATCAGCAAACGCTTCCAAGTTAGACCCAATGAAAAGAGATCATTTGTACAATGCATCACTGTTCGATTTTGAACGCTTGTGTCCAAATTATCCATTAAAGCATTTTGCCGAAATGGATGCCAATGGTATTGAAGCATGGGTGGTACAGTACCCTGATCAGGCGAAAGCATTGAAAGAAATTCTTGAGTACGTGAATTCTGAATTGAAGAAGTAATTATCTCATTAAAGGGCATAAAAAATAAGAAGCTATGAAAAATTTACATAAATCATATAAAAATTTATTACTCTCCCTATTAATGTTTTTTGGCTTAATGTCGAACATTTCTTTTGGGCAAGTATCGGTTACTGCATCGGCTGGAACAGTCGGCCCAACATCATATTCAACTTTAAAACTAGCGTTTGATGCTATTAATGCAGGAACTCATCGAGGGGCAATAAATATTGCGATTTCTTCAAGTACATCTGAAGGAGCTACTCCAGCTGTTTTAAATGGTAGTGTTGCACCTGCAAACTATTCATCTGTAAATATTTATCCGACAAATGACGCTGTCACGATAAGTGGAGGGGCAACTCCAGCTAGTCGCGGTGTAATAGAGCTCAATGGAGCTGACAATGTAACTATTAACGGTGATAATCCTAATTCATCAGGTACAAATAGAAATCTTACCTTAACTCTTACTGGTACCAATGCCAATGTTGTATTAATTTGGATGAAGACTGTAAGCAGTTCGAATGCTTGTACTGGTAATAGTTTTAGAAACATAAATTTCCGAGGTCAGACGACTACTAATGTAACTACAGCTGGAATACTCACAGGAAGTAGTACTTTTGGTTCTGCTGCTGCTGCTGCAAACTCCAATACTACAATTGAGAATAATAATTTTATTAGACTTCAAAATGGAATTTTCCATTTCGGATTTGCAACATCTTCCTATGATGCAAATTGGTTGATAACTGGTAACACATTCGGTTCAACAGTTGCTGCAGATAAACTTATTTTCCGAGGAATGATTCTTCAAAATTTATCGGGTTCCACTATAAGTAATAACATTATTAGTGGTGTAGTTAGTACAACAACTTCTACTTCCAATATGTCGGGTATTCAATTTGGAGCGGCATCTTTGAATTGCTCTATTTTTGGGAACAGCATTAGTGACATTAAACAAATGAATACAGTTGGTTATGGAGCGATAGGGATTAACATTGGTTGTACAACAACTGCATCTAATTTAAACATATATAATAATTTTATTTGGGATGTTGCAGGAAGAGGTTACTCTACTTCAACTGTTAGCGATAATGGATATGGCATTGCATTAACAGCAGGAGGAGGTTATAACCTTTATTACAATACTGTAAGAATGAATACTAACCAAACAAGTGCAACAGGCCATCCTTATGCCCTTTTAATTAACGGGGTTACTACTGCAAGTAGCCTTAATATCAGAAATAACATTTTTACAAATGAAACAACAGTTGGAGCTGCTGGTACATTTTATTGTGTGTATTCTGCAGCTGCCAATACTGTTTTTGCTGATATAAATTATAATGATTACTATTATACGGGTACAAATTTAGGATACTTAGGTAGTGCTAGAGCAAATTTAGCAGCTTGGAAGATTGCAACAGGTAAAGATGTACAATCTTTAGCTGTTGCACCTACTTTTGTTTCTGCAACAGATTTACATTTAGCAGCAACAAGTTGCCCGTTGGATGGAAAAGGTACGCCAATAGCTTCTTTCACCACCGATTATGATGCCCAAACAAGAAATGCTGCTACACCGGACATTGGAGCAGATGAATTTGTCGCTACTTTACCCACAATATCGGGTACTTTAAGTATATGTGCTACAGGCACAACTACATTAACTGGTTCTGGAACAGCTGCGTCAAGTAATCCATGGACATCTTCCAATACCGGAGTGGCAACCATAAGTGGGAGCGGGACAACTGGAACAGTAACAGGTGTATCAGCAGGAACAACCACCATTACTTATACAACCAACACGGGTTGTCAACAAACTGCAACAGTAACTGTGAATGCGCTACCAACAATATCAGGTACTTTAAGCATTTGTAATACGGGGACAACTACCTTGACTGGCTCTGGAAGCGCTGCAGCAAGTAATCCATGGACATCTTCCAACACGGGAGTGGCAACTATAAGCGGGAGCGGGACAACTGGAACAGTAACAGGTGTATCAGCAGGAACAACCACGATTACATATACCGCTAGCACGGGTTGTCAACAAACAGCAACTGTAACGGTAACTTTTACACCTACTTGTGTTTCTTCAGCATCTCCAACTGGTTCAGGTCAAACTGCATTAGGTGTGACATTAAACTGGTCAGCGGTTTCAGATGCAACGAGCTATGATGTTTATTTTGGCACAGACGGTGGTGGAACTGTCACTCCTACAAATATTTTAAACGGATTAAATCAGGTGGGTACATCATATAGCACAGGTGCACTTTCTGGATTAACAACATACTATTATCAGATTGTTCCTAAAAACTCCTGCGGTTCCGCAACTGGCTGTACAATTTATTCTTTCACTACTACTTCTTCTTGTACGGCGCCAACGTTTAGTGCTACGCCAACGAATGCCTTGTGTTTTGGTTCAAGTAATGGATCAATAAGTGTTTCGGCTTCAGGCGGAACGGCACCTTATCAATATTCAAAAGACAATGGTATAACATGGCAGTCAGGCTCCTCTTTTTTAGGATTATCAGCTGGAGCATATTTGATTGTCGTTAAAGGAAACGATGGATGTACAGCATTGTCAAGTTCTACATCGGTGACCCAACCAAGCGCAGTTACTGCTTCAGTTGGCTCGGCGACATTAACAGGATGTTCTGGGTCAACAGTTACCTTAAGTGGAAGTGCTTCCGGTGGTACAGGATCATATACTTACAGCTGGTCACCTGCTACAAATTTATCAAGTTCAACTTCTCAGACACCTACAGCCACTATTAACGGCACACAGGCATACACGCTTACTGTTACAGATCAGAATGGATGTGTAAGCACAAACAATCCTACCTCTACAGTATCTATTGGTGCCGGTATCACAAAATACTGGGCAGGTGCCGGATCTGGTATGACTGGAGGTACCGCTGGTACGGATTTCAATACTGCTGCGAACTGGTCTTCAACGACAGGAACAAAAACCGCTGTATCTTCTTCGCCACAGTCGTGTGATGATGCAGTGATTCCATTGGTCAGTGCAGCTACAATAACATTAAGTGCAAATGTTACTGTGAACTCATTGAATTTTACTACAGCCTACAATACAACTACACCGGCAATATTAGACATATCGACCTTCAATTTTACTACAATAGCCAATTATTCGATCAATATGACAACCGGAGCTGGTGCAAGTTCACTTATTGAACAAAGGATTGGAAACGGAGCAATACTTACAGTAGGAGGAAATGCGAGTATTGGAACCGGTCCTGTTACTTCTGGTTTTGTAATCATAAGAGGTTCAGGAGGCGCAGGTGCTGTTACAACCGGAATTTTAACTTTCAAAGGAAATGTATCTATGGGTGATGGATACGGAACGTCGTCTGCTTCGACATCAACATTTTCTAAGGTAATTTTTGATGGAGTCGGAACTCAGGTGGTCTCTACCGGTGCTACCTATGGATTTGATTTTCAGACTAATTATGTTCAAATTGGTAATATTAACGCACCTACCGTTTCATTAAATGGCCCTAATACTTGGGGAATTTATGGTACTAGTCCGTCATTACATGTTAAGTCCAATTCAATATTGAATTTGAATAGTAACGTTCTTACCAAAGATCTTTTGTGTGCGAATATGATGTGTACCACAAATACTTACACTGCAGGAGGAACTATAATTTTGGAATCTGGTTCCCAATTGAGATTGTCAGGAACGACAGGTGGACAAACTGGAAGTAATTTCCCATTGAACTTTACCACATATACTTTTGATATTGCTAGTACTGTAGAGTATTATGGTGGTACACAAACAGTTTTTGCTACTCCAACTTATGGCAACTTAACGATATCAACTACGGGAACCAAAACTGCTGGTGCAGGCTTAACAGTGGCTGGTAACATGTTGATCAATTCACCAGCTACTTTCGCGGGAAGTTCGTTCACACACAACTTTAAAAAGAACTGGACGAACAATGGAACGTTCACAGCAGGAACGTCAACTGCCATTTTTAGTGGTACTACATCACAAACTATAGGCGGCTCCGGCACAAACGGTTTCTACAATTTCACGATGAATAACGGAGCTGGAGCAGTACTCTCGGCTTTAGCCTCCGTGTCCAATATACTTACACTGACAAATGGTATTATAACGACCACATCGACCAATTATTTGAGGTTGACAAACAACCTAACTGCGGCAGTTGCGGGTACACCATCAGCTAGCACGCATGTTAGTGGTCCTATGAGGTGGGTTCTTAATTCCTTAAATAGCTATACTTTCCCGGTCGGTAAGGGAGGAAATTACTATCCATTTGGACTTGGAACCATGACTGGTACTGCGCCTGAAATCCAGGTTGAGGCTACAAATGCTAACTGTGGAGGAACGGCTGACGGTACAACGATTACTTCAATTTCTAATACAGAATATTGGCAAGCTTCAGTTGTTGCTGGGACGTACACTACAGGTAAAGTCACCCTCGGTGTTGCTTCAATTGGAACATGGTCTGCTATAGGAAGAAATACGTCTACTTTGAATGGCACCTACAGCTCCTTAGGAGGAACTGTAAGTGGGAATACAGTTACAAACTCAAATGTAACTGGAAGTAGTTTAGGATATTTTGTTTTGGCAAAGGAGGCTAAGATATACAATTTCACATCGAATAGTGCATTTACCGGTGCATCAACATATTGTAAAGATGCCCCAGCCTCAGCCTTAACAGCAACTTTTAATACATGTACATCGGGTACGGGCTCATCTGTTGCAACAACAGCTACAATTACATGGTATTACAATACAACTAATTCAACCAATACTGTTGGAGCAACACAAGTATCTCAAACTGTCGGAGTGAGTACAGGAACGAGTTCAACGGTTTCATTTACTTATACACCTTCAACAACTTTTGCTGGCACTTATTATTATTTTGCTGTTCTCTCTTCTCCTAGTAGCACAGCTTGTGGTTTTTCAACAACCTTAACAAGTGGAACGAGTGGAACAAGTGGAACACAATTGGTTACTGTGAATCCAACCTCGGTAGCTGGAACAGTAAGTGCAAATCAAACGATTTGTTCAGGACAATCGCCATCTAATATTACCTTGTCGGGAAATACAGGAACGATTCAATGGCAAGTATCAAGTGACAATAATACATTTACAGATATTACAAGTGCAACAGCATCACCATTAACTTCTGCTCAAATTGGTACTTTAACTGCAACACGTTATTACAGAGCAGTAGTAACGAGTGGAGTTTGTTCATCTGTGAACTCATCAGTTGTAACAGTTACCGTAAATGCTCTTCCCACAGTGAATGCGGGTGTAGATCAAACAATATGTGCAGGCGCCTCAGCCACGCTTTCAGGATCTGGAGCCACTGATTACACGTGGAATAACAGTGTGAGCAATGGTGTTGCATTTGCTCCATCTGCAACCAATACCTACACTGTAACCGGAACCGATGGAAACGGTTGTACAAACACGGATCAGGCAGTAGTAACGGTGAATGCCTTGCCTACAGTAACGGCGAGTACAACGGCTTCTGCAGTATGTATTGGTGGAAGCGTTACATTATCGGGTGGTGGAGCCAATAACTACACTTGGAATAACAGTGTAAGCAATGGCGTGGCATTTGCTCCGTCAGCTACCAATACGTATACTGTAACAGGAACCAACACAACAACTGGATGTACGAATACTGCGAGTTTAACTGTTACGGTGAATGCCTTGCCAACAGCTACTGCTTCGGCTAATCCTTCCAGTGTGTGTACAGGAGAGACTATCACTCTTACCGGGCCTTCATCCATGGCTTCGTATTCATGGTCAGGTCCATCAGGTGCTAATTTCAGTAGTAGCTCAGTTCAGAGCCCGACAGCCACCTTATCAACAAGTGGCGGTGCATTTACAGTAACCGTAACAGATGCCAATGGATGCAGTTCATCTGCATCCACTGCCGGTGTTACACTCAACTCGCCAAATGTGCAAGCGATAAATGGTGTTATTGGCACAAATTTGGGCCAGAATGATTATGTTTGGAAAGGCGTCACCTCTACCGATTGGATGACTGCCAGCAACTGGTACCGTCACGATGGAACATCCCTGGTGGATGCAACTTCAAATCCTGGTCCGACAGATAAAGTCTTTATCGTTTCAAGCGCTACGACCTCGTGTATCTCATCGACTAACTCGCCTGTTTTGGCTGGAGGAAGTACTGATAATACAATCAATTTGAATGTTGCATCAGGGGCGTCCTATACGAATAATGGAACCTTAAATCTTTCTGGAAGCTTTGTGAATAATGGTACTATAACCAATACAGGAACCATCGACGTTGCAGGATCAGTTTCTTTGCAATCCGGATCTTCATTGACATCCAACGGTACCATCTATACCGCATCAGGATGGACAAACAACGGTGGGTTCAATGCCGGCACAGGCACGGTAATTTTTGACGGTACTGCGGCAAATGTACCTGTTAGTGGTTCCAATACATTCAATAACCTTACCGTCAACGGTGGATCGGCTTTGGTAGTTGCATTACAGAACGCTACTACCGTGAATGGTACGCTTACACTTGCTGCGGGATACATCAATCTGGGTTCAGTCAATCTTGAAATCGGTCCTTCAGGTCTAATTTCAGGAGGATTACCTACCAGCTTTGTAGTTACTCCGGGTAGCGGTAAATTGGTTCAGCACGACATTTCAGTGGCATCACCGGCTGGAAAAAGATTGTTTCCGATTGGTAGCTCAAGCAGTTCCTACACACCTATGAGTATCGCTCTTGCCTCGGGAAGTACGACGGATGACTTCAGTGCGAAAGTGTCTACAGGGGTCTTGCAGGACGGGTATTCCGGTACGGCGTTCACCTCACAGTATGTGAACAAAACATGGGATATCCATGAGACAACAGCCGGAGGAACCAATGCTTCGCTTTCATTCTTCTGGAACAGTACGGGCGATGTGTTGCCGTCATTCAATCCAAACGCATGCTACATTACACACTTCCTTACAGCGGGCGGTTGGGACCTTACAAGTGCAACTACAGCTCAACTTAGCGGCTCGCAGTATTCTGTTCTTCGAAATGGGATAACTTCTTTCTCTCCGTTCAGTGTAACTAGTACATCTGCCCTACCGGTGGAACTCACTTCCTTCCAGGCGAACTGCTCTGAGAGCAACACAGTGGATGTGACATGGTCGACAGCCAGCGAGCACAATACCAGTCATTTCAGGGTAGACAAGTCACGAAACGGCACGGATTGGGATGTGTTAGGCACGATCGGTGCTGCAGGGAATTCCCAATCACTAATTGATTACGCCTTGACGGATTATTTCCCGAACCCGGGCATTAACTACTATCGCTTGTTGCAGTACGATATGGATGGCACTTTTGAAACATTTAATCCACAGGCAGCTGTATGTAAGGAGCAGCAAGCAGGAACTACATTGAGCACATATCCGAATCCAAGTTCAGGAGATTTCAATGTAGACCTGAATACAGATGAGATGGAAGGCAAAGGGACATTGGTTGTAACCGATGCAAAAGGCTCGGTGGTGTACAGCCAGGAAGTGAATGTGATCAATGGCAACAACAGCTTCCTGATCCAGCGCTTCGAAGGTCAACCCGGTATGTACTACATTACAGTTAAGGTTGCCGACAAGGCGGTTACCACAAAACACAGTATGAGGTAACACCTGACACATAAAACCACATAAAAATGGGACTCAATGTGAGTCCCATTTTTTTTGATATATCACACTACAACGCCGGCCTCGATACAATTTTGTTTCACAAAATCACTCGGCCGGCTCTCATCCTCACATTGGCTATGCTGTCCGCTTCGCCCTGAGTTCATCGAAGGGAGTGGCCCAACTATGTTGGGATGTATCGAGGACAACCAAAAATCACTCGGCCGGCTCTCATCCTCACATTGGCTATGCTGTCCGCTCCGCCCTGAGTTCATCGAAGGGAGTGGCCCAACTATGTTGGGGTGTATCGAGGACAGCCAAAAATCACTCGGCCGGCTCCTAACTTCACACTGGTTTTGATATATTTTTTGGATGACCGAGTGGCACAACTATGTTGGGGTGTATCGAGGACAGCCAAAAATCACTTTTCTGGCTCTCATCCTCACATTGGCTATGCTGTCCGCTCCGCCCTGAGTTCATCGAAGGGAGTGTTTCGACGAAGTCGAAATGTATCGAGGATAGCGTGTTACTTTTTCAACCGCTCATAAATCGCCGTCATAGGCAAGAGCATCGCATAGTTGTAAAAGAGATCCTCCACTGGGATGGTGTAAATACGTGGTCCCATAATGTGTGCATCACTATACCAAACGATAGGTTCCGGTGTAATGGCACCTGTCAGAATGCCGTTGACAATGACAAAAGGAACCAGAACCACGATATAGGTCAGTGCAAACTGCCCGTACCAAGGTGCTTTTTGAACAAAATAAATGCCGATGGTCAGCATGGAAGCAGCAATACATGCACTTGAAGTGTACCAGTTGTTCAGATAAAGGGCTCCGAAAAGAAGTCCTGAAAGTGTGATTGCAAATGCAAGTGTCTTTCCAATTCGTTCGGTTTGTACGTTCGGAAAGTAGCTTTTTAAAACCTCATAGATGAAAAAACAGGCGTAAGGAACAACGAAGAAAAACAGTACTTCTTCAATCGGCAAGTGACCGAGGTACATTCCGAACAGGTATTTTGGGGTAAACCCCCAGATCTTATGTATCGTGAAGTATTCATCCCAAATCAGAAAGCCTATGGCAATGGCAAGAATGGAGGGAAACAGATATTTCCAGTTTTTATAAAATGCAACTTTCTTGTCGAAACTTAACAGGAACGGACCTGAGATGCTGCCTAAAATTACCCAGGCATACAGACTCATATATGCTGCGTTTTAGCCTTGTAGGCCTTTCGAGCCTCACGGAAGTATTTCAGAGGAACCCAAAGCATTCCAAAACATTCCCCGTCTTCTTTGCCGCGGTGTTTATGATGTACCTTGTGCGCTTTACGGATCGCCATAAAATAAGGCCGTTCGATGTCTCGCAACCATTTGAAACGTCTGTGAATGTACACGTCATGAATGAGAAAATAGGCAAAACCGTAGGCCGCAATTCCAAATCCAATCCACACGGGGAGGTAATTTCCATACATCATCCCCAACATAATGCATAGCCACGAAGGGATGGCATAGATCAGAAAAAACACATCGTTGCGTTCAAAAAAACCGGGTTCTTCCACGTGGTGATCGGCATGGAAATACCACATAAACCCGTGCATGACAAAACGATGCGTTGCCCATGCCATGAATTCCATGATGACAAACGTTGCTACCAGAACAAAAGGACCCCACCAGAACATATTCAGAAAATTAGTTGAATGCTGAAAAACAGCGTTAAAGTTAAAAATAATGCATGAAACACTTTGTTCGATTCGGTGGAAGTCAGTTTGCAGTAAAGTAAATGCAATACAAATGCGAGTAAAAACCAACATACATAATTGTAAACAGGGATGATTCCATCCTGCCAGTGCCAAAAGTCGCTCTTCATTGCTACCGGTTCCATAAGAACGTCTAGAATTGTCATGAGGCTCGCCCCAATCAATGACCGAATGATTACAGAAGAGGAAATGCGTTGCGAAATGGAAGCTGAACTAATTGTGAGCACCCACCAGTTCAGTCCGATTACCAAAGGAACGCCCGCAATCCCGAGCCCCAGATTCTTTCCGTAATAATACGTTCCGAAAAGCCATCCGGTAGACGTGCCGATCCATTCGGCAGCCATGCTCACGGTGTAGCAGATCGCAAAGAATACTGCCTCCGAACGGGACCATTTTCCGTGTGCTAAAACAGCAATAAAAAAGGTCAATACTAAATTGTATGGAGACAACCCAAGAAAATCGTTACGGAACGCTGGCATCAAAAGTCCCACAGTTCCTACAGTGTAAAAAAGCACCAGGATTCCTATGAGCAGATGAGGGTGTACGTTCGGTAATCTCATAAGAACTAAACGATTTAACATGGTGATTGTTTACTCCAGACGACCAAGAATGGCATTTTCGATTGTATCGTCGAGGGAGGTAAATTCAATTCCCGTAGCCTGTTTCACTTTGTCAGAGTTGTATTGAATAGTTTTGTATGCCGAAGCTACAGTGTCTTTTGTAATCGCCGGTTTCTTACCTGTGAACAACGAAACAGCAGCGGCAATTCTCCAGCCCAGTCCTGCGAGCCAGCGTGGTGTCTGAATAGAGGGGGGCGTTTTTCCTAAACGCAATGCAATTCTCGCAGTAAGTTCTTTGAAGGTGATGTTCTCTCCAGTGCACAAAAACCGTTCACCATGGATGTCACTTTCCATTAAATTGACCATGATACGGGCTACATCCCGCGCATCTACGATGCTGTTTGCTCCCGGTGTATAGAATTTCAATCCTTTGTGAACAGATCGGAAGATAGCGAGAGAAGTTTCATCCCAGTTTCCAGGTCCGAAGATGACACACGGATTGACCATCACGGCGCACAATCCTTCCTCAATGCCTCGCCATACTTCTTTTTCAGCCGAATACTTAGAAACGGAGTACCCGCTGACATCGGGGCCGTTTTTCCATAAGATGCTTTCATCCGTCAGCCCCTGTTCCGTGTAACCCACCGCGGCAGTCGAGCTGACGTAACAGAGTTTTTGAATGTTCAGCGCCAGGCAGCAGTTGACAACATTGGCTGTGCCCTCACGGTTAATCTTCATTACATCTTTAAAATCCCTGGTAGCGAATGAAACCATTCCTGCACAATGGTACACATGTGTTACCTGTTCAAGTGAATTTTCCAGGGCGGGTATGTCAAGGATGTCTCCTTCAAACCAGTCAATTCTGTCGAATTGCTGTGCGCCTTTTTCACGGTCGTAATATTCAAAAAGCGCCTTTACGCGCTGAATGCGCTTCGAATTACGATAAAGTGCACGAATGGGGACGTTGCTTTTTGAAAGTTCGAAAAGCAAATGACTGCCCAGCAGACCTGTTCCTCCGGTAACCAAGATCATGCGGTAAAGGTATCGATTTATTCAGGAGAGGAAGAGGGTCAAAGCATTAATTCCCTGGAAGGGTCCCAAAAAACCGTTTCAAAATCTTGTATTTTATCGTTAAGAACCGAAATTCCTTCTTCTTCAAGCAGTCGTTGCATATGGTCTGGTTCCGAAAAGTGGTGTTTGCCGGTGAGCGTGCCGTTTCGATTCACTACTCTGTGTGCAGGAACATCTGCGATCTGGTGCGAAGCATTCATTGCCCATCCCACCATACGTGAAGAACGGGCAACGCCTAGGTATCGGGCAATCGCGCCATAGCTGGTTACCTTGCCGCGAGGTATCAAGCGAACCACGTCGTACACGTCGTTGAAAAAATCGTGATTTTTCTGCTTTTCCATACGTTCGTAAATCTAACAGTATTTCTTCTTTTTAAGAAAACGTGATCTTCATGCGCTTCACCTATTGCATCCCATTTCGCCCTACTTTTTTCTGAGACTTCTGCTTGTTCAAACTTTTCAAGTGTATTGAAAAAGAGCAGGTTAATTAGATTCATTCAAAATAGTTTTCAATATGTTTCATTTTCTCCACTCTCTTTCCTAATTTTCGACCCTAAACATGCGAATTATGAAACGGAAATTGAACTTTACGGTTTTCCTAACGCTATTACTATGCACTACACTTTCAGCTCAGACCAATCCAACATGGGTAGGGATGATGCGGGATCCAAACGCCAATTTTTATGAAATTCAGGACGCTTTCAATACCTATTGGGAAGGAAAGACCATTGAAAAAGGAAAAGGGTATAAGGCGTTTAAACGATGGGAATATTACATGGCTCCTCGTGTGTATCCAAGTGGCGACCTGACGCTTCCTTCGCAGACCTACCGCAACTACAAACAGTGGGAATTGGACCTGATCCAGGCCGGAACTCCTAAATCAACGAATGGCAACTGGACCATCATTGGCCCGATCGGTAAACCAACAGGGGGAGGTGCCGGACGTTTGAATTTCGTTCGATTTGATCCAACAAACAGCAATACGATCTGGGTGGGGGCGCCTGACGGAGGGTTATGGAAAACCACAAATGGCGGCACCTCATGGACGACAAATACAGACCAGTTATCGATGATTGGTGTATCAGATGTAGCAATCGATCCTACCAATACACAGATCATGTATCTTGCCACAGGAGACAGTGACGGTGGAGACACCTACAGCATTGGTGTACTGAAGTCTACGGATGGCGGAGCTACTTGGAATACTACCGGATTGACTTGGGCTACCACACTCGGCCGTACCATTGGTCGCTTGCTCATTAATCCTACAAATCCAAACATTATAATGGCCTTTAGTAGTGCGGGAATTTTCCGTTCTACGAACGGAGGTACGAGCTGGAGCAATCCAACAGGTTCTTTCACGACAAGTGATGCCGAATTTAAGCCTGGCGATCCGAATACCGTTTACGCGTGCGGAACATCATTTAAACGATCCACAGATGGTGGAGCTTCCTGGACAGCTGTGACGCTGCCGCTTACAGCCAACCAGCGTCTTGCTGTTGCTGTTTCACCGGCAAACTCAGCGTATGTATATGTCCTGGGAACTGGCAATGATTTTGGCTATCGGGGATTGATGCGTTCAACCAACAGCGGTGCTGCATTTACAACCATGTCAACGACACCGAATGTACTTGGCTTTGACAATGGCGGTGACACGGGTGGTCAGGGATGGTACGATTTGGCTGTGGCCGTTTCACCTACGAATGCGGAAGAGGTAATTGTTGGTGGTATAAATCACTGGCGTTCAACTAACGGAGGAAGTACCTGGACCATGATTTCTCATTGGTATGGAGGATACAGCAAGCCGTATGTACACGCCGATGTCCATGACATTCAGTTCTTACCTGGTTCAAGCACTACTATATTTTCAGCCAATGACGGGGGAATCTTTAAAACCACAAACAACGGTTCATCCTGGACAGATTTAAGTGCCAATTTGGCAATTGCTCAACAATACAGAATGAGCTTGTCTACTTCAAGTGCAACGATGATTCTTGCAGGACATCAGGACAATGGGACAAATCGAACGACCAATGGCACAAGCTGGACTGAAGTGGGAGGCGGAGACGGAATGGATTGTTTCATTGACCGAACAAATAACAACAGACAAATTGCATCTATCTATTATGGAGATTATTCCAGAACGACAACCGGGGCAACAAACTTTGCAGATATTGCAGATCCCGGTGTACAGGGAGATTGGGTAAGTCCGATCAAACAAGACCCTGTCGACGCAAACATTGCCTATGCTGCAGGTCGTCCGGCACTCTATAAAACTTCCAATATCTGGGCTTCCTCAGTTACATGGACAACCATGGGTACACCGGCGCCATCGGCAAACAGCATCATCGAATTTGCAATCGCACCAAGTAACAATCAAGTCATTTATGTATTGAAACAAGGTACGGGTGGAATTTCCAAATCTACCAATGGTGGAAGTACATTTACTTCTTGTGCTACACCGACTACGGCAGCATCACCTTCATGGGTGGCCGTCTCCAATACTGATCCAAACGTCGTTTTTGTAACGTACTCCGGATATTCTTCTGCAAATAAGGTGTTCAAATCCACCAACGGCGGGACGTCCTGGACAAACATTTCAACAGGATTACCGAATATTCCTGTGAATTGTATCGTTTATCACAATGGTGCAGCAGGAGGCGATGGAGTATACATAGGTACTGATTTGGGTGTTTTCTACCGTGACAACGGAACCAATACCTGGATTGATTTCAGCAGTGGGATGCCTAATTGTGCCGTAACAGACCTTGAAATCTACTATGCAACCGGAAGATTGCGAGCTGCTACCTATGGCCGCGGTACATGGGACAGCGACTTATATTCTGCGGTACCTACCTTGCCTACAGCAAGTTTTGTAGCCAATGCAACAACAGTATGTGAGGGTTCAGCAGTGACATTCACAAATACTTCATCCGGACTTCCTACCTCATACTCCTGGACTTTTCAGGGAGGTTCGCCAGCGACATCGACAGCAACCAACCCTGTTGTTACGTACAACACTGCCGGGACCTATACGGTCGAACTAACTGCTACCAATGCCAGTGGTTCGAACACTCAGACATCTGTAGGGTACATTACGGTAATACCGGTATCCGGACAAGCACTTCCACTTACAGAAGGCTTCGCAGGTACAACTTTTCCTCCAACAGGTTGGACGATCATCAATGAAAATCTTGGCGATACCACCTGGCGAAGAAGTGCTACCTACGGGGTGACTCCTACGGCAGGCAATTCGATGTGGTTTGACAATTTCAATGTCAATGACATCGGAAACTCTGATGAAATGCGTACACCGAAATTAAATTTTACCGGTCTTTCCAGTGCGCAGTTGACATTTAGCGTCGCGTATGCCGCTTACAGTGCAACATACGTTGATGGGTTGGAAGTTGGTATTTCAACCGATTGTGGTACCACATGGAATACCGTTTACAGTAAAGGCGGTGCGACAGTTGCAGCAGGGAATTTGCCAACAGCCAATGCACAAACGACCATTTTCCTTCCGACAGCTACGCAATGGCGCACAGAAACTGTTGACCTTACGACCTACATCGGTCAGAATGGGGTAATACTCGCTTTCCGAAATATTGCGGGGTATGGAAATGCACTTTATGTAGACAACATTAACATAACAGGAGTTGCAGCTCCTACGCCTCCAACGGCAAGTTTCACCTCGTCTCCAAGTGGAAGTGCCTGCGCAGGTCAGGTGGTTCAATTCAACAACACTTCTACAGGAAATCCTACCTCGTATTCTTGGACTTTCCCCGGTGGATCACCGACAACGAGTACTGCTCAAAACCCGACAGTGTCTTGGGCAACAGCGGGTACATATACCGTGACAATGGTTGCGACCAATTCCAATGGATCGAACACCACTACTCAGACCATTACAGTGAATCCGAATCCGGTTGTGACACAAACACCGTTTAGTGCTGTTTGCTCATCCGGTGCTCCTGTGACCCTGACCGGTGGTTCTCCTTCCGGAGGAACCTATTCAGGAACGGGTGTAACTGGTGGTGTATTTGATCCAGCGGTAGCCGGGGCAGGGAACACGGTCATTACGTACACAGTGACGCAATCCGGATGTACCGGAACCACAAGTGCTCCGATTACTGTAAATGCTTCTCCAAGTATTACAAGCACCACTCCGGGCAATATCTGTGGCTCGGGAACGGTTACCTTGAGCGCCACTCCGTCAGCCGGCACGGCAACCTGGTACACTGTACCATCCGGAGGAACCTCCGTCGGAACGGGCAACACGTATACGACTCCTGTTTTGTCTGCAACCACGACCTATTATGTGGAAACAACAGCCTCTGGATGTACCTCCACAAGAGTACCTGTTGTTGCAACTGTGAATACTGCACCTACCGTAACGAACCCTGGTTCACAGACCTATTGTACGGGAACTGCAACTCAATCGATCGTGTTCAGCGGCTCGAATCCATCCTCATCGTACAGTTGGACAAATACCAACACAGGCATTGGCCTTGCAGCATCGGGAACTGGGAACATAAGTTCATTTGTTCCGGCAACAGCAGGAACAGCCACAATCGTTGTGACGCCAAGTTTGAACGGATGTGCTGGTGCACCTCAAAACTTTGTCATAACCGTGAATGCAACGCCCTCTATTGTATCAACTACACCGGGAAGTGTGTGTGGATCCGGAACGGTTAATTTGGTTGCCACGCCATCTGCGGGAACAGCAACCTGGTACACCTCTCCAACGGGTGGTTCATCCGTCGGCTCTGGCAATAGCTTTACAACACCGGTTCTGACAGCGACCACTACGTATTATGTAGAAACAACATCAGGAGGATGTACTTCGCCAAGAATTCCGGTGGTTGCCACTGTAAATAGTGCACCGACCGTGAACAATCCGGGATCACAAAATTATTGTACCGGAACAGCCACGCAGCCTGTTGTATTCAGTGGATCGAGTGGATCGGCTACTTATACATGGGTAAATGACAACGCTGCCTTGGGTATCGCAGCATCCGGAACAGGTTCGATTGGTTCGTTCACTCCGGCAAATTCAGGAATCGCGAATATTACGGTGACACCTGATCTCAATGGATGTGTCGGTACGCCGCAAACCTTTATGATTGTTGTCAGCCAGACACCTGCACCAACCCAGGCTCCTTTCAGCACTGTATGCGAAAACTGGTCGCCGTTCACACTCACAGGAGGCTCACCATCCGGCGGAATATATTCAGGTACAGGTATTTCAGGCGGACAATTTGATCCGTCAGTATCAGGAGCAGGAACTTTCCCGATAACATACAGTTTCACACAAAATGGCTGTACAGGTTCTGCTACTGCATCTATCACTGTAGATGCATGTGCATCACTTTCAGAGACTGTTTCGGAAAATATCTTAATCTATCCGAATCCAGCAACCGAAAAAGTGACTATTTCGGGTATAAACATGACAGAATATACTTCGGTTTCGTTGTATGATGCTGCCGGAAGACACCTGTCTACATGGAATGTGACCTCAGAGACTATGTTGTTTGATTTGAAAGAACTGTCCTCCGGAACATACACCCTGCGCTTCTCCGGAAATAGCCAGGACCTTATGAGACGAATAGAAGTGTTGAGGCAGAACTGATTTGTTGAATTTTAAGATAAAAAAGGATCCTTGGAAAAGGGTCCTTTTTTGTTTGATGGAAGTTTTCTTTACTCCGCAAAGAATTTCTTTTTTTATTTTTTATCCTCCTGTGATTATAATGGAGGCAGTGCGTGAGCTTGAAGTCGAAGGTTTCTAATAACCTACCAATCTACTCCACTGTCACACTTTTTGCAAGATTTCTCGGCTGATCAACATTGCAACCGCGCATGACTGCAACGTGATACGAAAGCAATTGCAATGGAACAGTCGCCAGCAACGGAACAAGGTGCTCGTTGGTTTCAGGGATCTCAATGACATGGTCAGCCATGGATTTAACAGATGTATCACCTTCAGTAACGATAGCGATAATTTTTCCTTTTCTGGCTTTTACTTCCTGAATGTTTGAAACAACTTTTTCGTAAGAGGTTCCTTTGGTCGCAATGACAAAAACTGGCATTTCCTCATCGATCAGAGCTATCGGACCGTGTTTCATTTCGGCTGCCGGATAGCCTTCAGCATGTATGTACGAGATCTCTTTAAGTTTCAAAGCACCCTCAAGCGCTACAGGAAACGAACTTCCGCGGCCAAGATAAAGGGCATTTTTTGAGTCTTTATATTCTTCAGCGATTTTCAGGATATGATCGTTTGATGCCAAAACTCGTTTCACTTTTTCCGGAATAGCCTCCAATTCGGCAAGCAGGGTTCTGAAGTCTCGCTCGGCGATCGTTCCTTTTTTGTGCGCCAGGGAAAGTGCCATAAGCGTCAACACAGTGACTTGAGCAGTAAATGCTTTTGTGGATGCGACACCAATCTCTGGTCCCGCATGCGTGTACGATCCGGCATCTGTGATGCGTGAGATTGACGAACCCACCACATTGCATATCCCAAGAATGGTTGCCCCTTTGGATTTTGCCAGCTCCAATGCTGCAAGCGTATCAGCCGTTTCTCCGGATTGCGAAATGGCAATGACCACATCATTTTCATTGATGATGGGATTACGGTATCGGAATTCACTCGCATATTCAACTTCTACATTGATTCTCGCAAGATCTTCAATGAGGTATTCGCCAACGAGCCCTGCATGCCAGGAGGTTCCGCATGCAACAATGATCAAGCGGTTTGCCTGGATCATCTTTTGTTCGTAATCGCGAATTCCGCCCAAAGAAACCCATCCTTCGCTGGCATTCAATCTGCCTCTGAAACAATCGTGTATGGAGCGCGGCTGTTCGTGTATTTCTTTCAACATGAAATGCTCATAGCCGCCCTTTTCCAACGCTTCCAATTCCAGCTCCAGCTGCTGAAAATAAGGTGTCTTTTCCTGATCTGATATGTTGTAAAGTTTTAAGCCCTCCTCAAGATCGATCACGGCAATTTCTTCGTCATCCAGGTACACTACTTTTTTGGTGTATTCTACAATGGGTGTTGCATCGGATGCGAGATAAAAATCTCCTTCCTCACCAATACCTACTACCAAAGGGCTGCTTTTACGAGCTGCGACAAGTCTCTGAGGGTAAGAATTTGACATGGCGACAATCGCATATGCTCCAACCACATGTGAAAGGGCTATGCGTAAAGCTTCTCCGAACCAAACGTTTTCATGTTTGCTGATATGGTCGATAAGGTGTACTAGAACTTCTGTGTCTGTCTCGCTTTTGAAAATATATCCTTTGCCGGTAAGGTCCTTTTTTAGAATTTCATAGTTTTCAATGATTCCATTGTGTATCAATGCAATTTCACCATCCATTGAGAGATGTGGGTGCGCGTTGATATCGTTTGGAGCACCATGGGTTGCCCAGCGGGTATGGCCAATCCCGGAATTGCCGTGAACGTTCTGCGTTTCTGCAAAAGCCTCCAAATTAGAAACCTTGCCTTGTTTTTTGAACAGGTTGATCTGTCCTTCGTTCAGCAAAGCAATGCCTGCACTGTCGTATCCGCGGTATTCGAGTCTTTTCAACCCTTTCAAAATAATCGGGTAAGCTTCTTTTTTTCCAATATATGCTACGATTCCACACATGATCAGTAGGTTGTATAGGTGACTACCAATTTTGGCTTTTTCTTATTAATGGTGTTTGGACCATTGAAGATCACTCTGTCTGCCGAAGTGATGAACATTCTCGGAGAAAGAATCAGTTCGTCAGTACTTATTTGATTGGTAACGAGTGCTTGAAGGTAGTTCCTTATATCGATGGTGTAGTGCTTGTAAGCATAATCATACAAACCGAGAACGCCTATTCCTGAAAGTGTCCCATCTACCTTAACTGCCACAGAAAGTTCATCCGGAGGAAGGTATTTTGCCCCTGTTTGATATTGAATTGGAAGAATAAGTTCTGCTTTGTGAATGATTGCATTCGAAGGAATGGATTTCATTCCCGGTATCTTCACAATTGCGCGGCTTTTGAATGCTTGAGAATAGAATTCCTGTTGTCCACTCACAGTGTCGTTGATCACTGTTTGCACTGGTTTTCCTGAGTTATTTACATCCACATGGTTAAAATCAGCACACTCTGTATTGATCAAAAGGTCGAATGTTTTCTGCTCTCCATCCTGAGTGTAATAGATGGTAATTTTCGAAAGTGGGTCATTGATGTTGAAATAAAATACACCTCCCTTGCCGGAAAACTGAGCAGGGTTGTTGACTTTGACATGTACGCCTTTGAAGTATTCCAGAAAATTTTCTACCGAACTGAACGCAGAGGGATTGTTAGTGGCGTCGTTAATGATTTGTTCACCAAGGGATTTTCTCAACTTAATACGCAATTGTGTGTCAACAGTATCTGTTCCAATGACTGTGATCGCATCCGGATTTGGTGTAAACGTACCGAAGCCGGGCTCCACAAGGTTCGTTGATTTAACAGATTTTGTTGTAAAGGAGTAGTAGGTGCTGTCAATGCTGAGCGACTCGTTTAATTCGTATACTTCCACAGTCTGTGATGAAAATTCACCATAAAATCCGGCATATTCCAACCCGAGCATCACGGAATCCACGCTGATAGTCAGTGGGTCTCCAAAATCCGGATTCAGTCCGGCGAGTCTCACTTGTGTGTAAAAATTGGCATTTACGGTTCCGAATTTTGGATCATTGTAGGATCCAAGCACCGCATAGGCCGGGTTATCGGAAATCAGGGAGTCTTCCTCATAGGTGAAAGTGGTCAACTGAAAGGTATCTATCTGACTGGATCCGAGGAGTTCGTTGGGATCAAGGATATTGGAACCAACGGAGCTTTCTTTCTTTTTGCAGGATGATGCAAGGATGACCAATAAAAAAGTAGCGGAAAGTAGGTAAACCTTCCGCCACATTAAATTCTGTTCAGAACCACGCTTATATGACCACAGACTCTTCAAGTACTTTATCGAAAAAGTCAGACATTACTTTAGCCTGCTGCTCTTCAGGTACAAAATCCTGTTTTAAACAAGTCGCTTCGTTGTAGACCTTTTGAAGATCGTCTGACAATGTTTCACTTGCAACGTTTACACCGTCACAATATTTTATGGCAACGCGTGTAATGTTGGTATGGCTGGTTTCTTTCAGCTGGTCTGTCACCTCCTTATCGAATCCGTCAAAGGCAAGTTTATCAACAAATCGAGTGTCCCAGTTTGGGGTAAACGCATCGTCGTACAGACTGTAAACAACTTTGGTGTCTGCAAAATGCGGGTCCTTGTTATACAACTTCTTTACGTACAAAGACATTGGTGCAGTCATCCACCCGTGACAATGAATCACATCCGGTTGCCATCCAAGTTTCTTAACAGTTTCTAAAACGCCACGACAGAAGAACATGGATCGTTCGTCATTGTCCGAAAAATAGGCTCCCTTGTCATTGGTTATGGTGTGTTTTCTTTTGAAAAACTCTTCATTGTCAATGAAATAGACTTGCATCCTGGCTGCCGAGATGGATGCAACTTTAATGATCAGTGGATGATCGACGTCGTTGATGACCAGATTCATCCCCGAAAGGCGAATCACTTCATGCAGCTGGTGACGGCGTTCATTGATATTCCCAAAACGCGGCATAAAAACTCGGATTTCTTTTCCGGATTCCTGAATACCTTGAGGAAGTTTGCGCGCGGTGTTGGACAGTTCTGTTTTCGGAAGGAAAGGATAGATTTCCGAGGAAACAAAAAGTATTTTCTTTTTCTCCATTCTAATTTAAGGATACGTCTGTGAAAAACAGTACAAAAGTACAAAAAAAAGCGCAGGATATAAATAAACCAATAGTTTTGTCCTGCAAATTATGGGTTTGATATCAATTCAAAGGACAGTAAATTCACTTCGGAATGAACTTCTAGCGTTTCGAACGAATTCCCGTACGATTGGATTTGTTCCTACCATGGGTGCTCTCCATGAGGGCCATCTTGATCTGATCAGACGCGCTGCTGTGGAAAATGACCTGGTAGTGGTCAGTATTTTTGTTAACCCCACTCAATTCAACGACAAACAGGATCTGGAAAAGTATCCGCGCATGCTGGACCAGGATACTGCACTTCTCAACGCTTTGCCTTTTGAATGCGTGCTTTTTGCACCGGAACCACACGAAATATATCCTGAAAATGAGGTGTTTGATGCACCTGATCTTCATCCGCTGGACCAAGTCCTCGAAGGGAAATACCGTCCAGGACATTTCCGGGGAGTGGCGCATGTAGTGCACAACCTTCTTCGCATTGTTGAGCCGAATAGGGCATATTTCGGAAGAAAAGACCTTCAGCAACTGGCTGTAATCAGACGCATGTCAGCTCATTTTCAACTTCCCGTTGAGATAATTGCCTGTGAAACAAAACGTGAGTCCAATGGATTGGCCATGAGCAGCAGAAATCTCAGACTTACTGAAGCGCAAAAAGAGGACGCGCTGATTCTTTTTAAAACCCTTGAAAAGGTCAAAGAATGGAAGACAGAGTATATTCCCTCTGAAGTCAGAAAGTTAGCTGTAAATTATTTTGAAACAGGAACTCTGAGACTTGAATACATTGAAATCGTGGCTGAATATACATTTGACGTGTTGACGGATACCTGGAATAAGAATTCTGCTTGTTGCATAGCAGCCTTTTGTGGTGAAGTGCGATTAATAGACAATATGGCCGTCTAGAATTCGCAACACAAGAAATTTCATTTACTTTTGTCCGGAATTAAATGCACTATGCTCATACAGGTCGTAAAATCAAAAATTCACCGTGTCAGGGTTACCCAGGCTGACCTGAATTACATCGGCAGTATAACCATTGATGAGGATTTGATGGAGGCATCCAATCTGATCGAAGGAGAGCGGGTTCAGATTGTAAATATCAACAACGGTGAACGGTTTGAAACGTACGTCATCAAAGGTGCGCGTCGGTCGGGCACAATTTGTTTGAATGGACCTGCGGCAAGAAGGGTAGCTGTCAACGACCTCATTATCATTATTGGATACGGATATATGGACTTTGAAGAAGCAAAATCCTTCAAACCGAGCCTTGTTTTCCCGGATGAGACAACCAACTTGATTGACTGATGCTGAATAAGACCGTTCTAACACTGGTCAAAACGGTACTCCCTCTGCTTCTTGGCGTTTACCTGATCTGGTACTTTTTTGCCAGCATGGATAAAAAAGCCCTAGAACTTTTTTACAAGGCACTGTATGAAGCCAATTATTTCTGGATCATTCTTTCGCTCATTCTGGGATACATTGCCTACCTCTCGAGAGCTTGGCGCTGGGGCCTTGTGCTGGAACCACTGGGATATACTACAAACTTCTGGAATCGGTACCACGCGATTATGATCGGTTACATTGTCAATCTTACAATCCCACGCGCAGGGGAGGCGTCCCGTTCAGCGATGCTGTATCGTTCTGATGGTGTGCCATTTTCAAATTCCTTTGGAACTGTAATTGCCGAGCGGGCAATCGATCTCATCATGCTCCTGGGAGTTACTCTTTTAACAGCATTCATGGGGTTGAGCGATTTTATGGAGATCAAGCGCCGCATAGAAGAAGAATTTTCGGGTCCACAAAATGTTCAGAATTCCTGGTGGAGCTGGTCTGGTTTGTTGTATAGTGCTATTTTATGTATCGTCCTTGTTTTCATTTACCTGTTTGTATTTAAGCCAGGGTTCCGAAAAAAGTTGACGGACTTTATAAAAGAGGTGCTCACAGGAGTGTGGTCCGTTTTTAAATGTAAAAATCCGTGGAGTTACGTTGTACATTCTTTGATCATCTGGTTTTGTTACATTATAATGTTTATCCTGCCATTTTACGCTCTTGAGGAGACCAAGGATGTACCACTGGAAGGGATGTTGTTTGCGTTCATTGCCGGATCTTTGGGAATAACTCTAACCAATGGTGGAATAGGCACATATCCTTTGCTTGTTGGGTTGGTGGTCACTTATTACATTCAGGGAGAACAAGGCGACAATGCGCTTGCCATAGGGAATGCTCTGGGAATGTTGATCTGGGCAACACAAACTGTTTTAATGATTGCCCTCGGGCTACTTTCTCTCGTACTGCTTCCAAAAAATTATTCACAAGAAAATGAGAACGCTTGATGCTATTTTAAATAAGATTGTCTCTGTCGAGGTTGCGAGGGCAACACTTGCAACATGGAAATCTGAGCACAAAAAAGTGGTTTTTACGAACGGGTGTTTTGACATTCTTCATCAGGGGCATGTCACTTATCTTGCCCATGCAGCTGATTTTGGAACAAAATTAGTGCTCGGCTTGAACTCGGATGCGTCAGTAAAAAGACAGGGGAAGGGAGAGGATCGTCCCATCAACGATGAGGTTTCCAGAGCCATACTGCTTGCATCATTGAGTTTCATCGATCTGGTTGTGATTTTCGATGAAGACACTCCTCTGAATATCATTTCTCAAATCCGCCCTGATATTCTTGTCAAAGGTGCGGATTACGATGCATCGGAATCTGACCCTACTTCCTCTAAATACATCGTCGGTTCTGACATTGTAAGAGGCTACGGTGGGGATATAAAAACGGTACCGTTGGTTGAAGGGTTTTCAACGACCTCAATTCTAAAGCGTATAAAAAATTAAGGACCGCCCGGGCAGTCCTTAGTTTAGCAAGCAGAGATTTTTTTAGATCCTTGATCTGAATCCGCCTCCGTCTCCCAGGTTGTATCGGAGGAAAAGTTCAAATCCGCCTTTTGCATTAGAGACAGCTCGCAAACCGGAAAGATTGATATCGTAGGCAAATCCTGCAGAATAACAGTCATATTCGAACATAATCTTTCCGACCAGTGCATCTCTGAAACGGTTGAACACACCAATATACAATGCCATAGGCCTCGTAAATCCGGTATAGGCGGAACCCTCGTTCAGCAAATACTTGTAGTGAGTACCGAAGAGCAGTTCTTGTTGCGTCGCCTGACGTTGGTAATAGATTCCCGGAAGGAAGGATCCCCGGGTATTTTGTATGCCAATTATGGCATTGACAAACGCTGAATAACGGATGTATAATTTCTCATTGCTATTGCCAGTGAAGGAATACGTCGGCTTGTTCAGGTGATAAGCAGCAACTCCTGCATTTACGGACAATTGATTGTTTTGTGTCATATATCCCGCGTTTTTCGAGTAGGTATATACCATGCCCGTTCCGGCATCCAAAAATGAAAAACTGCTGTTATTGAGAAAATCCAAATTTGGAATGGCTGTAGCATCAAAACTTCCGTTCACATACTGGGATCCCCACCGACCTGCATTGGGATTGATCGACCGCTGACCATAACCCGCGGTTATGCCTAGTCCAAGCCTGCTGTTTCGATTAAGGATAAGATGATAGGCTAGATTGAGGTGCACATTGTTGGAAACGACCTTTAAATCTCCCGACTGGTCATTGAAAAAATTCAAGCCCCCTGCGATGATTCCTTTACGGTCACGTTTTTTTTCGTTAAAACGTGCGTCAATTGAAGCAGCTATCGTTTTATACGGTGTGGCTACGCTTCGCCACTGACTGCGATAGTTTACAATGCCTTGTACGGGAGAAAGGGCACCCGCAAGTCCTGGATTGAGCGTCAAGGGTGAGAATTCTGCGTGAGAGAAATGAACGTCCTGTGCATTTGATGCCAGGAAAATCGTGAGCATTATGAGCGATAGAAGAAAGTTTTTCATCGTATTCAATTAGTGGTTAACGAATAAGTGTTACGTTGCCTGATTGTTCAATATAGTCCCCGTTGTTTAGCGTGACAATTAGCTTGTAGGCAAATACGCCGGCATTTAATTCCTTGCCTTTGAAGGAGCCATCCCAGCAGGTTCCAATGTCGCTTGTTTCGAATACTTTGTTGCCCCAGCGGTCAAAAACACTGTAGCTGAGGGAAGAGATGCAATTGCCATACACGCACAATTTTTCATTTTCGAGATTCCCGCTCGAACTGTTTGGAGCAAAAACGGTGGGCACGTAAATGTCACCGCAAATTTCATTCACGATGATGGTAACAGTTGCTGTTCCTATACATCCAGTCGCATCAGAACCGGTTACCATGTAAGTTGTTGTTTGCGACGGAGACGCCGTGGGTGAAGAACAATTTGTACAACTCAATCCGGTAGTTGGAGACCAATTGTAGGAAGTTGCCCCTGAAGCTGAGAGAACTACCGTGTCTCCCTGTTCGATGACGCTCAAATCAGGTGTGGCTAAGATGTCAAGGTCCCCGATCGTAACAATAGTGCTTGAGGTGGTAGTCTGACATCCCAATGCATCTGTAATGGTGGCGGTATAAGTGCCCGGTGCAAGTCCGTTTGCCGTGGATCCTGCTCCTCCGCTTGGAGACCAGCTATAGGTATAGGGTGACGTTCCTCCCGAAATATTTAATGTAATGGATCCATTGGAACTTCCACAATCTGCAGCAGTGGTATTCGCAGAGGCACTTAGGGCAGTGGGAGATGTAATGGTCACAGAAGCAGATCCAATACACCCAACATCATCCGTAACAGCCACAGTGTACGTGCCGGCAGTTAGTCCTGTTGCACTTGCTGCAGTGCCTCCGGAAGGAGACCAGGCATACTGATAAGGAGCTGTTCCTCCGCTCGCAGAAACGCTTGCAGAACCATCAGATCCTCCGAAGCAACTGACATTTGTCTGATTGTTTAAAGCTACTGTTGGTCCTCCGATTGTTGTTACCACTACGTTTAATGTCGATGAACAAAGATTCTGGTCCGTCACAGTAACGGTGTAGGAGCCACCGGAAATGTTCGCGGCAGAAGCCGAATTTCCACCCGTCGGTGACCACGAATAACTTAGCGTACCTGTTCCACCTGAGGCGCTGACACTCGCAGCGCCATCGCTTACACCACAGTTTGCCGGGGTAATTGTCCCTTCTGTAACCTGTATTGCCGGAGGTTCATTAATCGTAACCTGAATGCTGTTCGAACAGTTGTTTTGATCGGTGACACTTACTGTGTACGTCCCTGCAGAGAGCGAATTTTGTGTCGCACCATTTAATCCTCCCGGAGTCCATGAATAGGTCAATGTGCCGCTGCCTCCGGATCCACTCACCGTTGCGGCGCCGTCTGTTCCACCATTGCACCCGGCATCTTGTGAGGAGGTAAGACTGAGTGTCGGCCCTCCGAGTGCGGATACAGTAACAGTGGCACTGGCTGTACAACTACCCGCGTCTGTCACAGTCACAGTGTATGTTCCCGCAGCGAGATTCGTAGCTGTAGATGCAGTTCCGCCTGATGGTGACCAATTGTAATTCAGAGTTCCTGAACCACCCGAAGCAGTTGCTGTTGCTGTACCCGTGCTTTGTCCACAGTTCGTTTGCGTTGAAGATGTCGACACACTTATCCCGGAAGAAGGTTGAGTTATGGTCACAGAAGCAGTGCCAGTACAACCATTGAGACTTGTCGCTGTCACGGTGTATGTTCCTGCACTTAAGTTCGTAATCGTCGCTCCTGTGCCGGAAGGACTCCACGTGTATGTGAAATTCCCGCTTGCCCCACTTGCTGTCGCTGTCGCTGCACCATTCGCCCCACCAAAACAAGATACGTTTGTGGGAGAAATAGAAACGGAAATAGTGACACTGGCACATGGATCTGCCCCGCATTGAATAAGTGTGGAGGGCTCAACTACTATAACATTACCCTGACTGTCGGTCACTTGAATCTGAGTCCAGCCGCCCGGAGGTGTAATGTTGGTTCCTGTTCCAATCGTTGCCCATCCCGCCGGAGTGTTGCAGGTCGTAACGGGAAAAGTACCATTCACACAGGTACCGAAGAACCATGTATACCCACAACTTTCACATTGAGATTGGGTGGTAATTGGAGTGGACTGTGCCGGAACCCAGTTTTCCCAAGTATAGGGTCCGGTTCCATTAGATACGGTAAGCGTTCCATTTGTTTCCAGACATACATTGAGCGTCGCGCACGTATTGACAGTTATTGTAAACGATTCACTTCCGCAAGGGAGCGTGTAGGTAATGGTATGAGTTCCTGGACCAGCAGTAGCCGGGTTGAATACCCCGGATGCGTTTACGCCCGGACCTGACCATGTTCCACCCGGTGTTGCAGGAGTAAGGGTGACAGGTGAATCTGAGGTACACAAGTCATTCGGTGGACACACACTTGCATCACAGCAGGTAAAGGCCTGAGGTGCGCATGCAGAAGCTGCAAAAGTTTGCACTCCGCCACTTCTTGTCGTTGAGTTGCTGTTACCGGTTCCGCCGCAGGCAATCACTTCGCCATTGGTATTTACTTCCACATCATAGACAAAGAAGCTGGTAGGGTAAAATGCAAGTTGAGTTAATGACTGATCAAACTTGTAAACTCCCGTTTTAGAACCTACGAAGATGTTTCCGCAATCGTCAATGGAGATACCACTGTTTTGAGTTGCGTTCTGACCAAAGGTGGCAGTCCATCCTCCGCCGGGAATATTCACAGATTGTAGGATTGCACCCGTGTTAAAGTCTCTTTTATCAAGCCGGTTTCCGCGGTTGACAAATACAAATCCACCGTAATACCCAATGGCTTCGATGCCGGAATTATCGTATCTGAAATCTTCACATTTGTAGGACATAGCATAGGTACTGTTTGTCCTGAATGGACCGGTTGTTCCTGGGCAAAGTGAGAGGTCATCATTGATGTATCCAATTGAATCGTGGGTCAGGTAGTAATATTTGTTGTTTTTTGTTGCAATAATGGCCCTGACCTCAGGAGTATTTGGAGGGATCCCCAGCGTTCCCGCTCCGGTTACTGCCTGGCTGGAAAGAACATTTCCGTTCGACATATTCACATCATAGATGTATGGTACAGGCAATGGGGTAAATCCTGAAAATAAATTGCCTCCGGTTCCTCCAATGATCAGCCGCGTTTGGTCACAGTTGAATGCAATGTTCCAAAATTCCGTGAGCGTAAAGATTCCTCCGGGTGCAGGGTTGTTCCAGATGAGGGCTCCTGCACTGCTGACTTTTTGTATCTGAGCTTCGGATCCTGAGGTTACATAGGAATTTCCTGCATTATCAACAGCAAAGGTTCCAAGCCAAACATTCGAAGTGTCGTAGGGAGTGTTATAGGTCCACTGCAGCGTTCCTGTGGGGTTGTATTTGAGAATTTGCATCGGAGAAATTCCGCCAAGAATGTAAACGTTACCTGCGCCATCGCGTTCACACTCCCATACTACGTCCCAGTTTGTGTTGAATGCCGGTGTTTGCGTCCATGGGTCGATCAGAAGTGTTTTTGATGTGTCATAGCCATCGATCGCAAACCCGATGTGACTTCCTGTTTGCGTAAAACGTGAACCAATTATAAAATTCTGGTCCTTACTGTAGAAGGTGTAAGGCTCGTGATCAATTATATCTCCGAATTGAGTCGGGATTTTAAGTTTGCCATTTAAAAGAGCCACAGGACGGTCATAGGTCATGCTTATCTGCGTTGGATCCCCACCTGGATGTACTATAAAAGAGTATTTTATGCCAATTTCCGGGTGGACGATGTATTCGATATCAATGTGTGGGTAGATGTTCCGATAAACCAGTTTTTTGAAACCGCGCGCGCCCGCAACCGATGATGTGCCACCGGCATTGTTGTAACTGTAATTGTGGTAGTCGGCTGTTTCATCTTCACCCGTGATCTCCACTTTTTCAGAAGCGTTCGGCCAAGACATATTTACTATATCTGATTTGAACAGGAATTTTCCGACAAGTTTTTCGTACTTTCTTCTCTCGGCAGGAAAGGTTTCCATCTTTTTACGGAGTTCATCCCGTTCTTCTTTAGGGATTTTTGTCGCCTCAAGAAAGGAGTAACTTATCCCATTCTTGCCAAAGAAAATTCGGGTAGCACCGAAGTCAACGGCATATTTGATGGGTCCGGTATGGGTGTTTGAAAAGGCATCAAACTGACCTTTGTTCTCTATAAAGGACTTGCTTTTGGTGTATTCTGCACTCCAACTTGTGGCCGATTGCTGAGCAAATGAAAGGCCTGCAAGACACAGTGCCAGAACTGAAAAAATTCTTTTCATAAAAGTGGTTTATACTGTTCCCTATTCGGGGATAAGGAACATTCTGTTTAGTAAAGCGCTGCAAAATTACGCAATGCATGGAGAATCTTGTGAAACCCTGCGAAAAGAAACAAGTTGCTTTAAAGTTGTGAAAATTTAAACAAGTGAACGTCCAGTCATTTCAAGTGGAGCTGCAATACCCATCCTTCTCAGAATCGTTGGTGCAACATCTGCAAGAATTCCGTTGTCCAGGGTTAACGTTTTTTCTCTTGTGACCAGAATCACCGGTACGGGATTTAACGAGTGTGCAGTATTTGCGGATCCGTCTTCATTTAAAGCGAGGTCGGCATTGCCATGATCTGCGATTACAAGAAACTCATATCCATGATCTAATCCTGCCCGTACAACTTCTCCCAAACATTCGTCCACGGTTTCTACCGCTTTGGTGATTGCATTATACACACCGGTATGACCTACCATATCCGGGTTAGCGAAATTCAGACAAATAAAATGGGGTTTTTCAGTGAGAATATGATCAATGATACAGTCTTTCACCTCATAGGCACTCATTTCAGGCTGAAGATCGTAGGTGGCAACTTTCGGTGAATTTACAAGAATTCGGTCTTCATCAGGAAATTTTTCCTCCCGCCCACCGCTGAAGAAGAACGTTACATGCGGGTATTTCTCCGTCTCGGCAATACGAACCTGGGTACGGTCAAGTTTCGATAAAACTTCTCCCAGGGTATTTGACAAGTTGTCTTTGTCGAACACAACTTGGATCTTTTCAAAGCTTGAATCGTAATTCGTCATTGTGACATAGTGAACATTCAGCTTTTTCATTCCATATTCCGGGAAATCTTTTTGCGTGAGTGCTTGAGTGATCTCTCTCGGACGGTCAGTACGAAAATTGAAGCAAACAACAACATCTCCGTCTTTTATGCGAACGGCGTCTTCTTGATCTTTGCGAATGGATACTGCTTCGATAAATTCATCCGTAATTCCGGCGGCATAGGATTTTTCAATTGCTTCGATGGCGGAAGGGGAGATGGTGCCTGATCCTTCGGTTAGTAGGTCGTACGCTTTCTGAATTCTCTCCCATCGGTTGTCCCGGTCCATCGCATAATATCGACCGATGACTGAAACAATTCTCCCCGTGGTTTGCTGAAGTTCTGTTTCCAGTTCTCTGATAAATTCCATCCCGCTCCTGGGGTCGCAATCGCGTCCATCCGTAAAGGCATGAATGAAAACACGCTCTAATTGGTATGATTTTGCCATTTTACATAGAGCATACAAATGTTCCTGAGAGCTGTGTACCCCTCCTCGCGAAACGAGACCGATGAAATGAAGGTCTTTCCCTGATGCTGCCAATTCCATGGCCTTGACGAGGGTTGGATTCTGAAAGAAATCTTCGTCTCGAATGGATTTATTGATTCGTGTAAGTTCCTGGTATACGATTCTACCTGCACCAATGTTGAGGTGACCCACTTCTGAGTTGCCCATTTGCCCCTCCGGAAGACCAACGTCCTCTCCACATGTGACCAATGTCGCATTCGGGTAGTTCGCCATAAGGTCATCCATCACAGGTGTGCGCGCATGGTAAATGGCGTCGGACTCAGATTTATTTCCAATTCCCCATCCGTCGAGTATGATCAGTCCAAAATGCTCTGTCATAAGGGTAAAATTACTAGAAATTTGGCACCGCCATAAGTGCTCCGGGATAATTCGATGGTCCCACCAAGCAGCCGAACAAGTTCAGCGACAATGAACAATCCAAGTCCGCTTCCTTTTTGTGAACGTGTTTCTTCAAGTCCGCTGCGGTAGAATTTATGGAAAACTGCTTTTTTTTCTGTGTCAGGTATTCCTGGCCCATTGTCCGAAATCTCGAATGTGAATGAGTGTAAGTCCTTTCGCGCTGAAATATGAATCAAAGCCTCTTCACCGGCATATTTTATTGCGTTATCTATGAGGTTGGTAAGGATACTTTCTAAAAAGAATTTATCTGAACTAACCACAAGATTTTCGGCTACTTCTACCTCTAATTTTGCTTTTGGATATTGTTTTTTGAATGAATGCAGGACCTGATCTATTAAAAGTGATGGTGTAAGATCAGATTTTGTCGGAGTCAACGCATTGTGCTCCAGGCGTGTTGCGTTGAGAATGTTGTCAATCAGCGCCTCAAGTCTGTGATTTGATTCCAATGCTTTATCCAGAATTTCTCCGCGTTTCTCTTCTTGCAAGCCATGCTTTTGCAGCGTTTGAAGGTACAATCTGCTGGCTGCCAAAGGCGTTTTAAGCTCATGTGTAACGGAGAGTAAAAAATTATTTTGATTGCGTGCAAGCTGGAGTTCTTTTCGAATGGAGGACCTTATCTTCCAAAGTCCCAACAATAAAATTCCGAAGAAGACAAGTCCTTCTCCCAATACCATCGCTGTTCTTTTAGCGGTTTCTGAGGGAGCTTTTTTTAATTCTTCCGTCAATTCGATCAAGTGGTATCCCCACCATCCGAACTGGAGAATCACATACACCCCCAGAAGATAAAAAATCAGTACGGTTTGTCGTTTCATTCAGATTACATCAATATGCCCGAACATTTTTTCCTTCCACCCAGTTGATGAAAGCCCGACAAGCCACCTTGTTTCCACCGGGTGTTGGATAATTACCGGTGAAATACCAATCGCCCAGATTGTTGGGGCAGGCTAAATGCAGATTTTCAACTTTCTGATAGATGATTTCCACCTTTGCATGTATGTTATCAGGTGTGAGGAGCGCAGCAATTTTATCAGAGATTTCCTCGTCCGTAAATGGGGAATAGAGTTCTTTGACGTGGTTGATCATTTCTTTCTTGGGTAGATCTACTTGCTCTTTGCATTTTTTGTAAACCTCATCGATTCGTTCAGACATCCCGCGTTCTTTCAAAAGTTCAATGGCTGCCTCAAAGGCAATAAAATCACCCATTTTTGCCATGTCAATTCCGTAACAATCGGGGAAACGAATCTGCGGTGCAGAGGAAACGACAACAATCTTTTTCGGACCGAGGCGGTCAAGTATGCGCAAAATACTCTGCTTCAATGTAGTGCCGCGAACGATCGAATCATCAATGACCACGAGGTTGTCCTTGCCACGGCGAACACTGCCATACGTAATGTCATACACGTGAGCCACAAGGTCGTCACGTGATTCATCCTGAGTGATAAACGTCCTCAGCTTGGCATCCTTAATGGCGATTTTTTCAATACGAGCGCGTTGAAATAAAATCTCTTTGAGTTTGGTCTCAGTGATCTCCGTCCCTAAGGCCTGAATTGCGTTGAATTTTTTTTCATTGAGCTGGTCCTCAAGTCCTTTGATCATCCCGTAAAAGGAGACTTCCGCAGTATTGGGAATGAATGAAAACACTGAATTATCAAGGTCATAATCGATTGCTTTAAGTACTTGAGGAACCACATGCCTGCCCAGTTCTTTGCGTTCGTTGTAGATCTCGACATCATTGCCTCTGGAAAAATAGATGCGTTCAAACGAACATTTTTTTGATTCTTTCGGCGTATTTATAAGTGTTTCCGAGACCTTTCCATTTTTACGTACGATCAGTGCATGTCCAGGGGTCAGCTCATTGATTTGTTCACTTTGCAGGTTGAAGGCTGTTTGAATCACTGGCCTTTCAGAAGCCACCACACAAACTTCCTCGTCCTCGTACCAATAGGCAGGCCTGATACCTGAGGGATCCCTTAAAACAAAGGCATCTCCGTGACCAAAGAGTCCGGCCATGGCATAGCCTCCATCCCAATCTTCTGAGGCTTTTTTCAATATGCGTTCAACATTTATCTCTTGAGCAATCTGAGCATAAATTTCTGCATTGCTTTGCCCGTTTTTTGAGAGTTTAGCGTACAATTCTTCATTTTCAACGTCCAGAAAATGTCCAATTTTTTCCAAGACTGTAACGGTATCTGATTTCTCTTTAGGGTGTTGCCCGATGTCTACCAAAACTTCGAACAGTTCGTCAACATTGGTGAGGTTAAAGTTTCCAGCAACTACGAGATTTCTTGTAATCCAGTTGTTCTGACGTAGAAAGGGATGGCAGCTTTCGATGCTGTTGCGACCGAATGTACCATATCTCAGGTGACCGAGAAACAGTTCTCCTGTAAACCCTGCGTGTTTCTTGAGATATTCGGGGTTTTTCAACAGGCTGGGATCTTCTTCTGCAATTTGACGGAAACGTTCATTGACATGATCAAAAATGTCCTGAATCGGATTTTTCTTGATGGATCTGTAGCGCGAAATGTATCGTTCACCAGGTTGCATGTCAAATTTGATGTTGGCCACGCCTGCCCCGTCCTGCCCCCGGTTGTGCTGTTTTTCCAGAAGCAAGTGAAGTTTATTAAGGCCGTAAAAGGCTGTGCCATACTTCTCAAGGTAAAACGAAATGGGTTTCTTGAGACGGAGAAGTGCTATTCCGCACTCGTGTTTGATGGCATCACTCATGGAAAATCTGGAAAATGAGCTTCAAAGTTACATCTTTTTCGACGGCTAAAGAGAATGTTAAGATGAATTAAATTGTCAGACCGAAGCAACTTTTTTACGTTTATTCAGTTTAAGTTTGGGGATGGATATAATACATAGTATTATACTGATTCCCGGATTTTTGAACCAAGATGAGTAAATGGGTGCTCTTTTTCGTGCTTTTCTTTTCAACAGGAGTGATTTCTGTTGCTCAAAAGATATGGTTGCACCCGAACAAGGGACAATGGGATGACCGCATACATTATTCCGTGGATTTGAGCAATGGCAAAATGTATGTAGATGACAAAGGGTTTACTTTCAGTTTGAATGATGCCCTGTCACACGATCATGATGAGGAAGATCAAACGGTTCATGCACAAGTACTTAAATTTCAATTCGAAGGTTCCCAATGGTCCGGTAAGAAAAGTGAGGCGCTTCAGAGTTCCTTCTACAGAAATTATTTTCTGGGAAGCGACAGTGCCCAATGGAGAACCAATGTAAACAGTGTAGGACGGACGACGCTTGAGGATTTTTACCCCGGCATCGACCTGGAACTTGACGGAACCGAACAAAAATTTAAGTACAGTTTCATAGTTCAACCGAGTGCAAATGCATCTGCCATTGCCATGCACATTTCCGGTTCAGAGAAAATTGTTTTGCGCGACGGTGCTCTTGTCACGTACACAGATTTCGGAGAGATCATCGATGAAGCACCCATGGCCTGGAATATTGGCACAAATGGCAGAAAGATTCCGGTGAAGGTTTCCTTCGCTTTGACTGGAAATACGGTGAATTATGTATTCCCTGAAGGCTACGATGAACAGTTGCCTCTTGTCATCGATCCCTATTTGGTCTTCAGCACATTCTCCGGTTCGACCATGGATAACTGGGGAATGACAGCTACTCCAGACAGCGATGGAAATCTGTATGGTGGCGGAATTGTTTTCAATATGGCCGGGAGTTATCCTACGACCACTGGCGCATTCGATGTGACTTTCAATGGTGGAAACAATTACACATACGTGTTCGGATCTTCCACCTACAACATGTCCGGATTTGATGCTGCGATCACAAAATTCAATGCCACCGGAACTCAATTGCTCTATTCAACCTATCTGGGAGGTGCAGGAAATGAAGCCCCGCACAGTCTTGTTACGGATGAAAACGCCAACTTGTATATCATGGGTGTGACGGGGTCTATCGATTTCCCCACTGTTTCAGGTTGTTTCGATGTGTCATTCAATGGCGGACCCACCGTAGCAGAAAATGAGTTGGGCTACAATGGAGCAGATATTTTCGTAACCCGAATCAATGCAAGTGGTTCGGCTCTGTCCGGTTCTACTTTTGTCGGAGGAACAGGAACAGATGGCATCAACATTGGGACTCTTAACTATAATTATGGCGACCCCTTTCGGGGAGAGATCATGGTGAAGGACGGGTTTGTGTACGTTTCCAGTACGACACAATCCACTGATTTTCCTACGCTGGGTGCATCACAGGGCAGTCTTAATGGTGCTCAGGATGCGGTGATCTTTCGTTTGAATGCTGCCCTGACTGCTTTATCCTGGTCGACGTACTTTGGTGGTGCAGGACTGGAATCTGGAAATTCGATCCAGCTTGCATCGAATGGAAATGTATTCGTTGCAGGAGGAACAACTTCTTCGACTTTGCCATTCTTATCCGGAGAGGACCTGACCTACAATGGTGGAATATCTGATGGCTATGTTGTGAAACTTCAAGGTGGCACTTCGGTAATCATGGCCGGAACATTCATGGGTTTATCCGAGTACGATCAGGCTTATTTTGTTCAATTGGATCTGGATAATAATGTTTACGTATATGGGCAAACTTCGAGCTCATGGCCGATATCTCCCGGTGTGTATGGGGTACCAAACTCCGGACAGTTCATACGGAAATACAACAATGCCCTTACGAGTATTCTATGGTCCACAATGGTGGGTGCAGGCACGGGAAATCCTGAGATTTCACCTACAGCGTTTCTGGTTTCGGACTGTTATGAAATTTATTTCTCAGGATGGGGAGGAGTCATCAATTCTTCATACAGCAATCAGGCTTCATTCAGTTCGACGACAGGTTTTCCAACCACGCTTGAAGCTTACCAGTCTTCTACCAATGGTTCGAATTTCTACATCGCTGTTCTGGAACAAAATGCTGCGTCGCTCAAATATGCAACTTTCATGGGCGGGGCAACAAGCAGTTACAACCATGTAGATGGAGGAACAAGTCGATTTGACAAGTCGGGTAGGATTTATCATGCGGTCTGTGGTGCATGCGGGGGAAGCGACTATGGCTTTACCAGCACTCCGGGTGTGTGGTCCCCCACTAATCAAAGTCCGAATTGTAACCTCGCAGCTTTCAAATTTGAATTGAGTACCATTGAAGCCATTGTGGCGACCCCTCAGTCACTGGTTTGTTTGCCTGATCCTGTGATTTTCGACAATAACAGTTCCAATGGCAACTCATTTCTTTGGGACTTTGGAGATGGAACGACCTCCAATTTGGTTAATCCAACGCATGTGTATCCTGGTCCCGGAATTTACACCGTGCTCTTAGTTGTTTCAGATTCTAATGGTTGTTTCACGCCTGATTCAGTTGAATTTGAAGTGGTCATCGGTGATTTTCAAGGTGGGGTAATTCAGCCAACACAGCCTGTATGTCCCGGAATGCCTTATCAAATGGAGGCGTACGGCGGTTCTGTGTATCAATGGACTCCTGCCGTTCTACTTGATGATCCGACGAGTCCCACACCCATTGCAACCGTCACAGAAACGACTTTGTTCACGGTTGTTATTTCAGACAGTTGTGGTATTGACACTGTTACTGCGGTACTTCCTGTGTACCCTGTAAACACATCGATTTCCAACGATACTTCTGTTTGTATTGGAAACAGCGCATTTCTGGAAGCCACCGGTGGGGGAACGTATGTTTGGTCGCCTGCTGAAACGTTGAACAATTCTTTGGTGTACAATCCAGTCGCAACACCGGATTCAACGACAACTTATTCGGTGATCATTACCACTGTTGACGGATGTAAAAGTTACGACACGGTTGATGTAGCTGTATTCTATGATCCGCCGATTCCGATTTTACCTGACTCTGTATGGATGTGCCGTAATGGTGCTGTAGATGTTGTCGCCGATGGGGGTGACACCTATCTTTGGTCGCCCAATTCTGCCATCAGTTCCATAACTTCACCGGTTGTGACACTTTCACCTGCGGATGACCAATGGTATATATGTGATTTTTTCAATGCCTGTGGTTCGGCTACGGACAGTGTTTTTGTAGACGTACTGGATGCGAATGTAGATGCCTTTGGGGATACAACAATCTGTCCGGGTGGAATTGCTGTGCTTTCCGCGACAGGTGGAATAACGTATAGCTGGAGCCCTATACAGGGACTAAACTCACCAGTCGGTAGTAGTATCAACGCTTCCCCCTCCTTAAATACGGCTTATACTGTGACAGGAACGGACAGCAACGGGTGTACTGATACGGCGTCAGTGTATATCCAATTGTATCCGCAGCCGAGTGTTATAGTGTCTTCTGATGTATATGCTATTCAGGGTGACATTATTCAAATTAATGCTTCTGGATCATCCAGCGGAACGTTCGAATGGTCCCCTGCAGAGTTTTTGAGTTGTGTGAATTGTCCTTCTCCCAACACTTCGGTCACACAGAACACTACGTTTACGGTATTGTTTACAGATCAAAATGGCTGCACGGCAAGCGATTCTGTTTCGGTGTATTTTGATCCGATCGTTTATATTCCGAATACGTTTACGCCAAACGGGGATGAGTCCAATCAGGGATTTCAAGTAGTAGCCAGCAATGTAATCGATCTGAAGCTGTATATCTTTAATCGCTGGGGAGAACTGATTTTCGAAATGAGCGATTTAAGCGATTACTGGGACGGGTCTTATAAAGGATTCAAATGTCAGGACGGAACATATACCTGGAAAGTCACATTTTTCGATCTGGAGAACAAATACTACGAGCGCACAGGGCATGTTAATCTTCTCAGATAGAGAAGCTATTTGAACTACACAAATCGCTCGTCGACTTCCATCACATGGCCACATTGGCCACAGGTCCGGAATTCTTCTGAAGCATAAAATTCTTTGAAACGCGGGATGAAGTCGTTTTCTATGTTGCTAAGTGGAAAACGGTATTCTTTTAACTTGTGGTTGCACTTGTCACAAAACCACATTAACCCGTCAACGAGATCGGTGCCTTTCCTGACTTTTTCAATGACCAGTCCTACGGTATTCGGTCCGCGCATTGGTGAATGCGGAGTGTTGCCAGGAAGTAAGAACATTTCACCTTCTTTGATGTGAATATCTTTTGCCTGTCCATTCTCCTGAATGCGAACCGTTATATCCCCTTCAATCTGGTAAAAGAGTTCCTCACTTTCATTGTAATGGTAATCTTTACGTGCATTTGGGCCGCCGACGATCATGACAATGAAGTCCCCGGCATCCACATAAAGGTTCTTATTGGATACCGGGGGTTTCAAAAGGTCCCTGTGCTCATCAATCCACTTCTGGAGGTTAAAAGGGGCAAGCATAGGTTGTGATTTTATTCAATGACAATTTTGCGAATAACCGTTTGATCATTCGTTGCAAATTGAAGGAGGTAGATGCCACGAACAGACTTATCCAATTCTATTCGCGTGTATACACCTTCACTGGTTTTTTTGAAGGATACTGATCTTCCATTCAGATCCTTGACATCCAAAATTGAATTGTCAATCAATCCTGATACATACACAGTTCCTTTGGATGGGTTAGGGAAGACGATAAATTCATTGCTCAACTCATCCTCTATACCCGCAACACAGTCTGAGACAATGACCAATACGTTCGCAGTATCCGCAGGACACACACCGTTGCTTGCAACATAATCATAATTAAATTGACCAGGGATGGAGCTTGTAGTGATTACGTTGCCATTGATAGGCTGATTACTTGGGTTATACCATGTTCCACCAAGATCAACATTGCCGGACAAACCTGAAAGTAGATTGATAGTTTCCTGTCTGCATGCATTGATCGTTCCATCATTTCCGGCACTAGAAGGTCCGAATACATGAACTTGTGAGATGGCCGTATCAACAACGCACCCATCCTGAACGATGTACAAAAAGTCAAAAACCTGATAGGCAACGCCAGTTGTATTCCAAACAGATCCTAGCAAACCAAAGGTAGGAGTGGTTTCTTCCCATGTACCACCGCCGTCGTATCCACTGATTCCATCAAACAGATCGATTGTTTCACCATTACATACGTCCAGAACTCCGGTTGAATTTCCTGCAGATACAGAGAACTCAGAAATTGAAATCGAAAAAGGACCGCTTGCGTAGTTGTTTCCGGAATCGTACATGAGGTAATAGGTCTGGCCTGGTGTTAGTCCGCAAATTGTAAATTTGGGCGCATCTGAAACGAAGTCAAGGTCATTGTCATTTGCAGCTACTAGGTTAAATGTAGAGAAATCAGAACAATCGCTGGCTTCATAGACAGCAACCTGACCATCCATTTCGATATCGGTGCATGAGATTCTAACATTCCCTGATGTTGGAGCATCAAAAGTAAACCATACCGTGTGCTGCAGCGAAGAACTTCCCCATCCGTCAGTTGTGTATAGACCGGTAGATGGAGGAGCGACAGCTGTCTCACCTGTTTCAACGGATGCTAAAGCATTGGTATACGTATTTACAGTGCCATCCACTGGGATTATTTCAGGGGCACAAACAAGGTCATTTGCAGGCGGTGTAGTAACACATCCGATGGTCGCTTCCCAACCGGTGTACACTACCGAACCATCAGACGAAAACACGAAGGTTAGACTGCCATCTGCTGCGCTTGAAGTTATGGATCCCGGAGTCGTGGCAAAGGTGCCCATCAAAGGTGCTGCAGTACTGTTTCCGTTGTAAACGGTAATGTCGTCACAACATGTTTCCAATTGAAAGGTGTTGAATGCAATTTGCAGGTACGCCCCTGGTGTAGAAGGTGTGATGGTAAAGGTGTATAATTCATTATTCAAATAATCTCCTGATGAACCTCCACTGTCGTAAAAGTTTCCGCTACACGTTGTGGTACTGCCATTAGACATTGTAACACATGATCCCATGTTAACTTGTAAGGGAGTGGAAGTTACTGGTGTTCCAGCTGAGCAGGTTACAATACATTGATAGTAGGTTGCAGCAGTTTGAGAAACGCTGCATGTTGAATTTACCTCGCCAGCGATGTCTGTATATGTCACACCATCAACTGAAGATTGCCACTGGTAAGTGAGTCCTGAACCGATGCTAGCACCTGTAAGAGACAGAATAAAAGGTGATCCAGAACATGCTACCTGCACGGATGCCGCTACAGCACCTGCTACTGCAGGATTCGTACATGCCGATGCGAACCCATTGACGGTTGTCGTAATATCACGGCACGAACTTTCTTGCCCACAGGAAGCGTTTGTGTTAATATGGATGTAATGAGTTCCGGAGGCCGTAGCAACCCAGTTAAGAGGTTGTGTTCCAAATGCAACAACCGGACCTGTAGCTGACCCGGATCGCACCGTAATAAAATCCGTTAGAATGTCGCTCGTGGTTGTGTAGCTATATCCAGCTGTAACACCGTCCCAAGTGCCGTATTCTGTTGCGTAATTACAAAAGATTACATCATTGGTTCCGGGAGTTGTTGTGAGTGTGGCATTGCCAAAATCAAAACTGTTCGTGCATTGAGCAGTAGCATTTTTTTGGGTGAGAACAGCACAAAAAACGACGGTTAGAAATAAAATGTTTTTCATTGTAAAATTCAATTTGTTGGGTCAAAGTTACCAATATTTATTGGCTTCAAAGTTCAAATCAGGTGATCTTGGTTAATTTTACGGTAAATTTAAACAGATGGACCTCACTTTACAAGGTAAAAATGCCATAGTCTGCGGGAGTACTCAGGGGATTGGTTTAGCAACTGCAACAGAGTTGGCAAATCTGGGTGCAAATGTTGTATTGATTGCCAGAAACGAGGCTTTGCTTAGCGAACTAAGCACCAAATTGCCGGTACAGCAGGGACAGGAGCATTCATTTTTAGTCGCTGACTTCAGCAATCCTGAAAATGTCCAAACTGTAATCAGTGAATGGGTTTCAAAGGGCAATAAGGCACATATACTTGTAAATAACACAGGGGGTCCCAAAGGGGGTGCAATTAAAGATGCAAAACCTGAAGAATTTGTACATGCATTCAATCAGCATCTGATTTGCAATCACATTCTGGTTCAAGCACTTTATCCCGGGATGATAGAGAATGGCTACGGAAGAATTATCAATGTCATCTCCACCTCTGTAAAACAACCTTTGCCAAATCTTGGCGTTTCCAATACGATTCGTGGAGCGGTTGCAAATTGGAGCAAGACGCTCGCCAATGAACTTGGGGGATATGGCATTACAGTAAACAATGTTCTTCCGGGTGCTACCAATACAGCTCGTCTGCAAACGATAGCCTCCGTGAAAGCGCAGCAACATTCGGAAACTGTGGAACACGTATTTGATGAAATGGCTTCTGAATCTCCCATGAAACGTATTGCTCAGCCAGAAGAAATTGCCAATGCAATTGCCTTTTTGGCTTCACCCGCCGCCTCTTACATCAATGGGATCAATGTTCCTGTGGATGGAGGAAGAACAAAATCGTTGTAAAGACTACCGAATACAGTTGATGTGGCCTGTGATCAGAATTTCACGGCCTGAATTGGTAAAATAGCGGATCTTCCAAATGTACGTGCCATCTTGAACTGGACTGCCCTTGTACGTTCCATCCCATTGAAAATCGAGTTCCTCCGATTCAAATACTATTTCACCCCAGCGGTTAAAGATCTTTACATTTAGAGTTTGGACTCCAACGGTGCTTGCTTGAAAAACATTATTGAACCTAAAACCGTCAGGTGTAAAGGTGTTGGGGATGTAAACATAGTATCCTTCCTCTAAAGTGATAGGCTTGGCAATGGTATCGGTACATCCTTTTTCGTCTGTTGCGATGAGTGTTACGATGTACGTCCCCGGCTCGAGGTAAGTGTTAGTCGGGTGTACAACCACAGAATTGTTTCCGTCCCCAAAATCCCAGGCATATGTTACCCCATTGGTTGTTAAGTTCTGAAACGTAATCGGAAGATTGTCAAACAAGGTTGAACTTGTGATTATAAAATCGGCATTTGGCTGGACGACATTCACAGTGGTTTGATCTGTCACAACAAAAGTTTGGCATTCGTCAGATACATTGACAGTATATGTTGTTGTCTGAAGCGGATGAACCCAGATTGAGGAGGTTGTTTCTCCTGTTTGTGGCCAAAGGAAAAAATATTGTCCATATCCTCCCGTAGCGGTCACTGTTAATAGTACACTGTCTCCCGGACAGATTTCCAGATCGGGTGTAATAGACGTAAGCAAAGGAGGACTTGTAATTGTATAAATGACAGTGGCTGTTGAGGTCAGGCCACATTGATCAGTTACTGTTACGGTGTAGGTGGTGGTTTCCGACGGAATGACAATTTGTGTGCTTTGGTTTCCAAGAGAAGTTCCTGAGTCATCAGACCATTCATAAGTATAATTTCCTGCACCCCCTGTCACGGCCGTTTCGAGTTGAGATGGCAGAAATGGACAGATCTCTGTTATGTCTGCGGATTCATTGATTGTAATTGGTGGGTAGACGGGAACATTGACCGTACCTGAGCCCGTAGCTGTTTGATTTAAACAATTGTCTGTCACTGAAACGGTATACGTTTGTGAACTGGTAGGAGCCACAAAAATCGATGAAGTCACGGCTCCGGTATTCCATTCGTAGGTATATGGTCCAACACCTCCCGCCGCTGCAGCAATAAGTTCAACATCGTCTCCCGGGCATACAATATCACCGCTTTCCACACTTACTGTGACTGGTTGAACATCTCCTATACTCAGGTCAACAGTGATTGGATTGACATTGCCGCAGGCATCTGTGATCTGAAAAGAAATCGAAAGGGTTTCTTCACTTTCCGTCAAAGCATCGGCAAATGCATCTAGTGAGAGTGTAACAGTTGTTTGTCCCGACGGTATGGTTACAGATGCAGGAATATCGGTGTAATCCACGCCCTCCGTTGCCGTTCCGCTAACAATAATTGGAATCGTCAGTGCGGAGGAAGTGTTCCCGTTGCGTTCAAGCGTAATCGTCGCAGAGACGCAGCCTTCGGCCATTTCATCCGGGTTGCCCGGAAATGCGATTTGTGAAATCTCATAATCTACTTCCACTGCAGTATTCGATGACAGCGAGTTTGCTTCAAGGAAAATTCCAGAGTCATAAATAGCGTCTCCAACATCAGCGATGGCTAAAATAAGGTGGTAGGTTTCTCCACACTCTACTCTGGATGAAGCCGTAAGAACATCAGTGAAACCATCGTACTGAATATACTGCGGAGAGGAATTGTAAGGAGCCGTATTTCCGTCCCCGTTATCGTTGTAAAAAGTGGAATTTGTTATCTGATTTACATTATTGATGGAAACAATAGAACCTGTGGGAAGTCGTGCTATATTTTGTGTGCCGGCAATTCCCGGTCCCGAAATAAAAAATCCAAAGACATCATTGTACGACGTATTGTTTGGAGGAGCAAATTCCGGATATTCTTCAGAACCAAAAATATATCTGAAACGCACTGTATCCGAATAGGGAATAAAATCGAATTCCAGAACGGTGGCGTTAAACGTTTGTGTTCCCCCAATAATATTTGATAAAAGTCCTGATCCTCCTGCCCCGTTGTCCACACCTGCATTTACAAGATTGTTTGGTCCGTGTGGACCGGCGCCGTTGTTGTATGTGGTTCCTGTGGTCATTACAATGCCACTCGTTATTCCCAGGTTTGGACCGGCGTATGAAAACTCACTGATCGCTGATGGACTGCCGTTGTACGTGATGTTCGATACGGTGACTCCTGGACCAAGCAATACATTCTGGACCAGGGCCGGCGCCGGCGAACCGGGGGTGGTGGTAAGTTGGGCCATCACCGACATGTGGCATGTCAGAAAAAAGAACCAGACGTATGGTCGAAACAGTTTCAAATCCAAATTATTACCGCGGCTACTTCAAAAAACAAACCACTTATACCAATAACGCTAAAACTACTGTAAATGTTGCTTTTTCATCAAATATTTTCAACCTAAAAAAGCCTTTTCATCAGGAATGAATGCCCTGAAGCGAACAAAGGGTGAAATACATGCCTTTTTTTTCCAGTAGCTCCTGGTGTTTCCCACGTTCTTTTATCACCCCTTTTGACAGCACAATGATCTCGTCGGCATTGCGTACCGTTGACAACCTATGTGCGATAATGATTGTCGTTCTGTTTTTCATGAGTTCATCGAGGGCTTCCTGTACCAATCTTTCGGATTCGGTATCCAGTGCTGAGGTCGCTTCGTCAAGAATGAGGATGTTCGGATCTTTTAATACCGCTCTGGCTATGCTGATTCGTTGCCTTTGTCCACCGGAAAGTTTTCCGCCGCGTTCGCCTATGTTGGTATCGTAGCCGTTTTCCAGTTGCATGATAAATTCATGGGCGTTTGCAATTTTGGCAGCGCGTTCGACATTTTCTAAAGTTGCTTCAGGCATCCCGAAAGCGATATTTTCAAATACCGTGGCATTAAACAGGATGGACTCCTGAGAGACCAGTCCGATGTGTCCTCTCAAATCTCTTATAGCACATTGAGTGAGTGGTATCTCGTCAAAAAAGACAGTGCCTTCTGTAACATCATAAAATCTGGGAAGTAGGTCACCCAATGTTGATTTTCCGCTTCCGGATTCACCAACAAGGGCGATGGTTTTGCCAACGGGAATATCAAGATTTATGTTTCTGAGCACCCATTCCTCCCCATATTTGAAGGACACATTGTCGTATTTGATTCCCTTGCTCAGGTTTGGTAGTTTGACCGGATTCTCAACTTCAACAATTTTTTCGTCTGAATTCAAAATTTCATTTATGCGGTCCTGTGAAGCCTTAGCTTTGTTCAGAAATCCAATGTTCGTAGAGATGCCTTGGATGGGCCGAAGCAATTGAGAGAAAACGATGATGAACGTCAAAAACACTTCTCCGGTTAAAGATGTTCCGCCGGCCATGTCAATGATCATCGAGCCGCCAAACCAAACAAGGCATAGCATGACGCCTGCTCCAAGAGTCTCGTTCAAGATGGGTGAAAGGTCCTTTTTCCTGAAAGCTTTTGTAATCAACTGCTGGTGTTTCAGATTTACCTTTTGAAAGGACTGATACATCTGTTCGATTGCATTGAACGCCTTGATTATCCGAATGCCACTGAGTCCTTCTTCAATACTTGAAAAGAGAATACCCATTTGTTCCTGACCGCTTTTAGCTGTTTTCTTGAGGCTTTTGCCGATTCTGGAGATCACGAGGGCTGAGATAGGCAGTAAAATGAAGGAAATCGCCGTAAGTTGCGGACTAAGATAAATCAGGGTTGCTACATTTATGAGTATGGCGACCGGCTCTCTGTAGATCAATTCCAATATAGCGACCACCGCAATCTCAATTTCTCCGACATCGTTGTTCATACGCGCCATGATGTCGCCTTTTCTTTCATTCGTGTAAAAGGAAAGTGGGAGGATAAGTGCCTTGTGAAAGAGCTGGTTACGAATGTCCCTGACGACTGCCATCCGAAGCTCGGACTGGTGCCAAACGGCTCCGTAGCGAAACAGGTTTTTCAGGAAAAAGGCAAGAAAAACGCTGATGCAGACAAACAGAAGCGCCTGTTTTGGGTCTTGCCTTACCATTTCGTGCATGAAGTGATTGTATAGGTCCTTGACATAGGCCGCCGTACCCGTGATTGATCCGTCCCAAAGGGGTTCAGCAACCGGTTTGAAATCACCGATTGGCTTGAAAATAATTTGAAGAAACGGTATAAAAAGAACTAAAGAAAGAAGGTTGAAAACTACAAAGAGAAGATTGAAAAGGATAACAAGTGCAGCCCTTCCTTTGTAGGAAAAAGTATACCTGTAGATCTGTAAAATATCTTTCATTGAGGGCAAAGATAAGTTTTGTTTCCGTGGGTGCAGGAAGTATTCCTATTTTTGCCGTATGGGAACAATCCGACAAAATAAGATCGAAGGGGTTATTCAACAGGAACTTGCGGGATTCTTACAGCGCAATGCACGGGAAGTGTGTTTGGGGGCCTTGGTTACCGTTACTGCTGTGAGAGTTACAGCGGATCTCTCCCTGGCCAAATGCTATGTATCATCTTTTGCTGGTCCTGAAAAGGGCAAGGTTCTGGAGAGCATTAAATCCCATGCGGGGAAGATCCGAGGGGAAATTGGAAAACGATTGAAGAACATGCGCAAAATTCCAGAACTTCATTTTTACATCGATGACTCGCTCGATTATGCTGAGAAAATTGACAATTTGCTCAAGAAGAAATAGATCAGGCCATTAACGTTCCTTTTTACATAGCCCGCAGATATTTATCTTCCCGTCGTAAAGGACAGGTCATAAATTTAATTACGAGGATATCTGTCATTGGAATCACATTGATTACTGCTGCGCTTGTTGTCCTGCTTTCAGCATTTAATGGAATTGAGAGCATGATCGAAAAGCTTTACTCTGATTTTGACCCAGATATTACCATACGATCTTCTCAGGGGAAAACTTTTCCTGAGGAAGTGGTAAATTTTAAACTGATCTCAAAAACAGAGGATGTTGAACGCATGTCTCGTGCTGTGGAAGAGGTGGTTGTCATCAAGCATGAGAAAAAATGGATCAATGCGACACTTATTGGAGTCGACACTACCTTTCTCGGGATGTCGGGACTTACAACTACTAAAAAGGGCCGGTTCATTCACATGGTCGATGGGTATCCTTCGCTGCATGCTCAGGGAACGGATTTCGGGATAATCGGAGCTACGTTACTCGACAAACTCGGGGGCTTTATTCCGGAGCGGGATGGATTTGAACAGGTGACGATCTTTGCGCCGAAACGGGAAGGGAAAATGCGGTTGGGATCAAATCCGTTTAATTCTGGTTCGCTCTATCTTTCAGGAAGAATGAATTTCAACAGGGAGGTAAACGCTGAAAACCTAGTGGTGCCTCTGAATGTGGCCTCAGACTTACTCGACTACGATGGGGATCTTTCTGCAATTTATGTTGAAGTGAATCCAAATTCAGACGTGGAAGAGGTCAGGTCTTCCCTCAAAAAGCTGTTGGGGAATGGATTTATTGTAAAAACCTCGTACGAGAAAAATGAACTGATCTTCAAAACAAGTAAAACGGAAAAATTACTTGTGATCGTTATACTTATCTTCATTTTTATACTTGCTGCATTCAATCTTGTTGCGTCGATCACAATGCTTTTTATTGAGAAAAAAGACAACATTCATACGATGATTGCTTTTGGGATGAGCAGGCCAATGGTCTTTCGAATATTTTTCTTCGAAGGGTTGCTCATCTGTGCCAAAGGAATTTTTTTCGGGGTGGTACTAGGGTACTTAGTGTGTTATGCACAGATCGGCTTTTCACTTCTACAGATGCCAAATTCGAATGGAGAGGCATTCCCCGTGGTGCCCACCTGGACAGACGGAGCATTGATCATTTTGTTGGTGACTTTGCTAAGTTTGATCTTCTCCTATCTGCCTGTGCGATTTCTGATTCGAAAGAATTTTTCTGAACAGTCCTTCTGACTATTTTGAATGTTAAAAAATACTTTTTAAACGATGCTCTTTATTTTCATTTTAAGGGCTATCTTTGCGCCCAAATTCAGATTTTCGGTCTGAAAAAAGTTGAACTAATTATAAAAAGGCAATAAAATGTCGGGAATTAAAGGAACAGTTTCACAGGTGATCGGACCTGTTGTGGATGTGAGCTTCGAAAAAGGAGTAGCTCTTCCGAATATTTATGATGCACTCGAGGTGGTAAAGGCGGACGGAACGAAGGTGGTTCTGGAAGTTCAGTCACACGTAGGAGAAAATGCGGTTCGAGCGATCTCCATGGACTCAACCGACGGTTTCAGAAGAGGTATGGAAGCAACTTCTACAGGAAGTGCAATTAAAATGCCTACAGGCGACAAGATTAAGGGACGTCTTTTTAACGTAGTTGGTGAAGCGATTGACGGAATTAACACAGTGGACAATTCGGATGGGCTTCCGATCCATAGAGAGGCTCCAAAATTTGATCAGTTATCCACATCTACTGAGGTTCTTTTCACAGGAATCAAGGTCATAGATCTGATTGAGCCATATGCCAAAGGAGGTAAAATTGGTCTTTTCGGAGGTGCTGGAGTAGGTAAGACCGTCTTGATTCAGGAACTTATCAATAACATCGCAAAAGGGCACGGAGGATTGTCTGTGTTTGCAGGCGTTGGTGAGCGTACTCGAGAGGGAAATGACCTTCTTCGTGAAATGCTTGAATCCGGAATTATCCGTTACGGAAAGGATTTTATGCATTCGATGGAGGAAGGCGGATGGGACATTTCGAAAATCGATCTAGAAGAAATGAAAGAATCGAAAGCAACATTCGTTTTCGGTCAGATGAATGAGCCTCCGGGAGCACGTGCACGTGTTGCACTTTCCGGTTTGACACTTGCAGAATATTACCGGGATGGTGAAGGCGATGGTCAAGGAAAGGACATTCTTTTCTTCGTAGACAACATTTTCCGATTTACACAAGCGGGTTCAGAGGTTTCGGCACTTCTTGGCCGTATGCCATCAGCGGTAGGATATCAGCCTACACTCGCTACAGAGATGGGTGCTATGCAGGAGCGCATTACTTCTACGAAGAACGGTTCAATTACATCTGTTCAGGCGGTTTACGTGCCTGCGGATGACTTAACGGATCCGGCTCCGGCGAATACGTTTGCCCACCTTGATGCAACAACGGTTCTTTCGCGTAAAATTGCCGAGTTAGGAATCTATCCTGCAGTTGACCCTCTCGATTCAACTTCACGAATTCTTACACCAGAAATTGTTGGTGAGGAGCACTACAATTGCGCACAACGTGTGAAAATCACTCTTCAGCGATACAAAGAACTTCAGGACATCATTGCCATCCTTGGTATGGACGAACTTTCTGAAGAGGACAAGCTGGTTGTTCACCGTGCACGCCGTGTTCAGCGCTTCCTTTCTCAGCCATTCCATGTTGCGGAGCAGTTTACTGGAATTCCGGGAGTCTTAGTAGATATTCAGGAGACCATCAAAGCATTTAACGCTATTCTTGATGGACAATATGACAAGTACCCGGAAGCAGCATTCAACCTGAAGGGTGGAATCGATGACGTTATTGCTGCCGGAGAAAAAATGCTTTCTGAAGCTTAATTCTTAAGATACTTTCAAATGCGTTTAGAGATCATCACTCCTGAGCAAGAGATATTTAAAGGGGATGCAGATGCGGTTCAGCTTCCCGGGTTGGATGGTTCTTTTCAGGTATTGAATGGCCATGCGCCAATCATTTCCGGATTGACAGCAGGAATGGTAAAGGTGGATCTGCCTGTTCCGTTCGATGCCGGTGAAAAATCCAGTGACCTTATTGAGAAGGATAAAAGCAATGCCCGGATCATTCGAGTTCACATCAAAGGAGGTGTGGTCGAGATGTTCAATAATAAATTGATCATTCTCGCAGAATAAAACGAGTCTTTTATGCAAAAGAGGGATCCGGGTTCCGGCTCCCTCTTTTTGTTAAAGAAATTATTAATTCGAGAAATACAAGAATCTTTGCCTATTTTCGTTAAAGACTAGAATTATGAGCCTTCTTGAAAAAATCGATCTTCATGCAACTCCCGTCCATGTGGCGATTATTATGGATGGGAATGGTCGATGGGCTAAACAGCAGGGCAAGGAAAGGCTTTATGGGCATAATTTTGGCGTGGAATCTATTCGTGAGACGCTAAAGGCCGCGCGTGAATTGAAAGTCCGATACCTGACACTCTATGCTTTTTCAACCGAGAACTGGAATCGCCCAAAGGAAGAAGTGGATGGGTTGATGGATTTACTGGTGCGCTCTTTGGCCTCAGAGATTAAAGAACTTTCTGAAAGTGGTGTGCGTTTGCGAACAATAGGTGACCTTGGAGGTTTACCTGAATATTGTCGAAATGAACTTCAGGAGGCAATGCAGAGCACTGCACACAATGAAGAAATCAATCTTATTCTTGCATTGAACTATAGTGCGCGCTGGGAGATTATAAATGCGGTTCGGAATATTGCGCAACAAGCAAAAACGGGCACTGTGGATCCTTCAACCATTGATGCCTCAGTGATCAATGAACACCTTTCAACCAAAGGAATTCCAGAACCTGAATTGCTCATTCGCACTAGCGGTGAACACAGAATAAGTAATTTTTTGCTCTGGCAGATTGCTTACACGGAATTCCATTTCACAGAGGTGTTGTGGCCTGACTTTAGAAAAGAAGATTTTTACAAAGCTGTACTAGATTATCAATCCAGGGAACGCCGCTTTGGTATGGTTTCAGAACAGGTGTCAGGCTCATGAGATTTTATAGTGTCATAGCATTCTTTTTGTCCGTTTTCGTGACATTTTCCCAGGAAGAACCTTTTTCTATTGGAAATTTACAAGTGGATTTCAAGAATCCTGTGGAATATGAACTGGGACCAATTCGGGTAGAGGGCGCAGATAACTTTGACCATCAGGCGATCAAGCTTATTGCAGGATTGAAACAAGGCCAGAAGATTACTGTTCCAGGTGAACAGATTTCCAAAGCTATCAGAAATCTCTGGAAGGAGGAAATCTTTTCAGATGTCGAGATCTATGCAGAAAAGGAAGTGGCAGGCGTGATTTATCTAACGATTAAAGTTGCTCCGAGACCCAAACTTTCCAGATTTAAATTCAAAGGAATCAATAAGAGGGATGCAGACAAGATCCGCGAGGAAATTCAGCTGTATTCCGGGAAAACAATTACGGAAAATCTAATTTATCAAACTGAAACCAAGATCAAAGGATTCTTTCGAGAAAAGGGATTTTATTCTGCCACGGTCAACATCAATCGTGTGACGGATACACTCATGAATAATTCGGAGATCTTTTTGATCGACATTAAACGTGGGGATAGAATAGGGATCGAAGACATTGCTTTTGAAGGTGTGCACAGTTTGCCTGAATGGAAATTGCGCATGGCGA
>JBEGVI010000084.1:0-5233 GCA_041178485.1 Bacteroidota bacterium
CACCATTTGACCAAACGTATGTAAAACCGGGGCCCATGTCAGCATTCCAGGTGTTGCTTTGCCCGGCGCAGATCCCGGTATTGGTTGGTGAAGGAATAGCTGGGTGGGTAATAAGGATGGTGTCAACAGAGATTTGACCGAATAAATTGGTTCCACTAAGCCAATATGCACCGCTAGTATTAACGTTGATGGAGGCAGAATTGGAACCAGTGCTCCAAAGTAAATTCGTATATCCAGAAGGAGCATTTAATGTTATTGGACAAAAACCTGAAATGACTATGCTATCTCGTCCTAAGTTAATGGGTGGTGCATATTTGTCACTGAGGTAATTCCCGACAACTCCACGAAGTGAATCATTTAATGCTGTGTTGAAAAAAATTACTTCTGCAATGTCTCCATTTGTAAAAAAAGGAGTTCCAGATAGCGTGTACCTCCCAATTAATAGAGGATTTGTTGTAGTCATATTATAACCGGTTGTAACCCCTGTTAAATTGGCCTCTGCAACTTGATTCAAATTTCTGTACATTCGACCTGTTCCCGCAGTTCTATCAGCTCTAAAGTTTAATAAATGATAGGTTGTAGAATTTGTTGTAGCAAAATTTTGGTAAGCTAATCCGGCAAACTCAACACCCTGTTCACCACCAATATTATAGCAGCTATATATGTTGAACGGAGCAGCACTATTTCCAAACTTGCCGTAATAAACACCTGTGCCTCGGGCAACAATAAATGTGGTTTGACTATTAGTGCCTATGTTAAGTATATTCCCTCCGTTTAAAAAATCAGAAACCCCATCAAAACGCACAACAGGCTTGTTGTTCAGAATGGAGCCTGCATTGGTAATTAAAGGTTGATCAGCAGGGGTGCTTTGTACAAAAGAATGATTATTTCCTGATATATCGTTCCATTGGACTAAAGAGGACCCTGATAATACAACCGATGAATCCGCTTTCAGCCATAAAGTGTTTCCATTGATGTCATTTGGTTTGACATATCGAAATTTATTTATTCCGGATATGGTGTTTGAGGTTCCATTTGATTCAATTACGCGCCAATACCATACACCTGTGCTACTCAATGTCGTTTGCCAGGAAGTTTCAGTAATAGCGCCACTAGTAAAGTAATTCAAAGTGAAATCGGTATTCTGTGCCAGTTCAATAGTATAATCTGTTGCACCTGAAAGTGAATTCCAGCTTAGGGTCACATTTGCCCCATCTACATACCTGTCGTATTTCGGCAAGATACCCGACAAGGGTTGTGCAAGTGCATTGGTGCACCATCCCTGGAAAATAAGCAATACTAAGAAAATGTGTAGCACTGTTTGAGAAGGCAAAGTTGTAATCTTTCGCATTCAATTCGATTTTACATCAAAAGTAAGGGAGATTTTGCGATTTTGCAAGTGAATGCGCCTGTCTCCATACAACCTCGTTCCTTGGTCACTCGGTCGGCGTTTGTTGCAAGTTCGTTCCTCGGTTACTCCCTTCGATAAACTCACTTTGGTAAACTCATTACAAGCAGGGCATAACGGTTTGTGGTTGTGCAAGCGAATTCCTCACAAAATTACTCCCCAAGCGGGTGTTCTATTCACAGAAATCCTAACGTCTTTTGTACTATTTTGAGTATTTTTTTTGCTCAAACTAAAAAATCGCTTACTTTAGCTATGTGACTGACGTGGCGAAGCTGTGTCCAAATCCTAATAAATATTGTATTTTGCTGGAAACCCTGATCACATCCAAAACCCGCATAAGGATCTTACTGAAGTTCTTTTTGAACCCTGAAACAAAAACATACTTACGTGCGCTCGCCGGGGAATTAGGAGAGTCTTCCAATGCTGTGCGCGTAGAATTGAACCGACTCACCGAAGCAGGTATGCTGAGCACCGTAAAGGAAGGAAATAAATTGGTTTATTGCGTCAATAAACTACATCCACTCTATGATCCTGTAAATGCTCTTATACGGCAGTATATCGGTGTGGATGAAATCATAAGCAATGTGATCAAAGGATTGGGTAAGATCGAAAAACTCTACCTCTCCGGCTCACTCGCAAAAGGTTTGTCCAGTGATATCATTGACATCGTGATCATTGGAGAGATCAACATGGATTACCTGCTCGAAACAATTGAAAAGATCGAGAAAGGAATTGAAAAAAAAATTCGCTATATACTTTACACGCCCGAAGAAGCACTGAACACCCATTTCGACTCAAGGGACTTTTTACTGATCTACACACCCTGATGGAAAGGAATTGGCTGGTAATATACACGAAGCCGCGTTCTGAAAAGAAGGTGGAACAGCGTCTCATCGAAAATGGGATTGAAGCCTACTGCCCAACCTATAAAACTCTCAAACAATGGAGTGACCGGAAGAAAAAAGTAGAAGAACCGCTCCTCCCATCCTACGTTTTCGTAAAGGTGACCGAATTGGAACGAATGGAGGTATTGAAAGACCCTGGTGCGCTGAACTTCATTTTCTGGCAAGGAAAACCTGCAGTCGTTCGACCGCAAGAGCTGGAGTCTTTGAGATCAGAAATGAATGATTTTGTTATTCCTGAAGCTCAAGTCGGAAATCTTGTTATTATTGAACATGGTGCATTTCAAGGACAAAAAGGGAAGGTGAAATTGATCTCCAGCAATCACGTCTTTTTAAGTTTGGAAAGCTTGAATTTGACGATACAGATTAAACGACCGCCTGCCTCAATATACAACGATGATAAACTGCGCTAATGTCAGTGCATTCGAAAGGCATGGAATTATTGGAATAAGAATTCAAACAAAAAAGAATTAACCCGCTGAAGCGGAAACAACGCACAAAAAACAATGAACAACGAACGAAAAACCGAACAATGGACTGAAATATTAGCACCAAAACGCTCTTTGTTCGATCTGAACCTGAAAGAGCTCTGGCGCTACCGCGATTTGATCATGCTCTTTGTGCGCAGGGATTTCGTTTCTGTTTACAAGCAAACAATTCTCGGTCCGCTCTGGTTGTTCATTCAACCCTTGTTTACAACACTCATCTTTTTTGTTGTATTCAACCAGATCGCAAAGATCCCCACAGACGGTGTTGACCCCATCTTGTTTTATTTGTCAGGAATAACGCTCTGGAACTATTTTTCCGATTGCTTCAGTAAAACCTCCAATACGTTTGTTTCGAATGCGGGAATTTTTGGCAAAGTGTATTTTCCGCGCCTCGCCACCCCTATTTCGATTGTCATTTCCAACCTCATTAAACTGGGAATTCAAATGCTCCTTTTTATAGTCATCCTAGTGTACCAGATTATTACCAAAGACCTTCAGCTTCAGTTGAACATGCACATCCTTATTTTACCTTACCTCATTCTGCTCATGGCTGTACTGGGCTTAGGATTGGGTATTATCTTCTCCGCACTTACCACAAAATACCGCGATCTGAGTTTTTTACTCACGTTTGGAATTCAACTCTTGATGTACGCAACTCCAATTATTTACCCTTTGAGTTTTACGGGAGGAAAATTACATACCATAATTAGCATGAATCCACTTACACCAATCATGGAAAGTTTTCGCTATGCTTTTTTCAGTATCGGAAGTTTTGATTGGAGCGGTTTGGGTTTCACTAGTATTTTCAGCTTTGGCGTTTTATTCATCGGTATTGTGATCTTCAATCAAGTGGAAAAAAGTTTTATGGATACTGTTTAGAATTAAAATAATTAACAGTCAACAATTTACTATAAAATGGACGTAATCAAGGTCGAAAACCTTTACAAACAATACCGCCTCGGGCAAGTGAGCACCGGCTCCATTGCGCATGACCTGAACCGTTGGTGGCACACAATTCGCGGAAAAGAAGATCCGTACGAGAAAATTACTGGCGTGAACAACCGTGATCAAGCTGACAGCAATGAATACGTGTGGGCTTTACAAGACATCAATTTTTCTGTAAAACAAGGTGAAGTATTGGGTATCATTGGAAAAAACGGAGCGGGAAAAAGTACCTTACTTAAAATCTTATCCAAAGTAACTTCACCTACCAAAGGAAGCATCAAAGTAAAAGGTAGAATCGCTTCTTTGTTAGAGGTAGGCACAGGTTTTCACCCAGAACTTACAGGTAGAGAAAATATTTTTTTGAATGGCGCCATTTTAGGAATGACCAAAGCTGAAATACGTTCCAAATTTGACGAGATCGTGGCGTTCAGTGGAGTAGAAAAATACATTGACACCCCAGTAAAACGTTACTCATCCGGAATGTATGTGCGCCTTGCTTTTGCTGTAGCAGCGCATTTAGAACCTGAAATTCTGATTGTGGATGAGGTGCTTGCAGTTGGTGATGCTGAGTTTCAAAAAAAGTGCCTGGGTAAAATGAGAGATGTCAGTAATCAAGGTAGAACGGTATTGTTTGTGAGTCATAATATGGCGGCGGTAAAGGCTCTTTGCACAAAAGGCATTGTGATTGAAAAAGGAGAAGTAAAATTTCAAGGGTCACAACTAGCTGCCGCTGAATTTTACTTTAGCAATGCCAAAACCAATACGAATTACAGTCACCTATGCACTCTTGAAAATGCAATTGGAAATGAAAACATTCGAGTTACACATTTTGAAGTAAATCCTAGAAATGGGAATTTAATTACGATATACTCAGGGATTGATTTCGAGCTCAAATTCTACAATTTTCAAGAAAATAAAAATATTGACATAACTTACGAATTGATGGACGCTGAAGAGAATATGATATTCCATTACGGGACGGTTATTTCGGAAAAAAGTGATTCTGTCAAAGGAGAATATAAAATAATATGTAGTTTACCAAATCAATTGTTAAATTCGGGGAATTATAGAATCAATTTGATTTTTGGCGAAAATCAAAGATACCTTTTATTAAAATTAGATGACTTTATTCAGTTTGAAGTTCTTCCTGAAAGCTTAGGATCAAATAGCGCAAGGTTACCTGGAATTATTTTACCTGAACTCGAATTTACTATCCAAAATCCGTGCAATGAATAATCTTGACAAACCATGTTTCTTTGAGATGGAATCAATTGGAGAAACTTCACTTGGATATATCAGTGTTGCTGAAGTATCAAAGAATTTTCCTTTCGAAATAAAACGGGTATATTGGACCTACTATACTCCTAATAACGTAATTCGAGGAAAACATGCCCATCGAGAGTTACAGCAAATAATATTTGCTGTTTCCGGAGAAATAAAATTAAACACTGAGGATAGATATGGCAACAAAATAGTCTTTGTTTTAAATG
>JBEGVI010000085.1:0-19273 GCA_041178485.1 Bacteroidota bacterium
AACTAAATAAGGAACTTACGAAGGGTGTGTTTTTACAGGGTACTGCAAAAACTCTGGATGTCGTTGAAATACATCCGGCTGCCAACGCTCTTCTTTTAAGGATCAATACAAAAGGGGAACTCAAGCTTAACATGTAAATTTTTCGGATAATTTGGCCCGATTTTTTCATGATGTTAACCTCATGAAAATAGAAATGTGTTTTAGTTAATATAATCTTATTGAGTACATTAACATTTTTATGTATCCCTTTTAAATTAAAATTTATAACTTAGGTTCACCCGATGATTAGGACCTTACTATCCATAAGTGTTTTTTTGCAGCTATTCTGTTTGTTCGCTCAATCCGAAGGCGAGCAATCAGAATCCATTGCAGACTGTGAGGGGGCAGTGAACTTGTTTACGAACGGAAATTATTCTATTCAGTTTACGGGCAAACCGGGATATATAGACGACCTTCTCAATTACCCCTCTCTTGCCGATATATCCAGTAAAAATATAGTCTGGATTTCGTACATAGCAGAATCCGATGGCGTGGCAACCTTGAATGCCAGTATTTCCGAGAATTATTTACAAATGATTATTTTTCAGGAAATGACAAGTAATGTCTGCGTCGAACTTTCCAATGGTACTGCTGAGATAAAACGGATGTACAAGAAAAAAGACCAGATGGTCGTCGGTTTAGATTCAAATGTAGCGGGAGGAAAATTATTTCCTATCCAACTGATGGCAGGTCAGAAGATAATGATTGCTTTCACCACTTTGGAGAAAACTAAACCGGTAGTAAAACTGGATTTTAAGTTTTATGGGGAAACCGGTTCAGAGACTTTGAAAGAACCAAAAATTTTAGACAATAGAAGTGATGAATTTGCACCTACACTTTCATTCATGGCGCGAGACAAAGCAACCAATGCGCCGGTTATAGCTAATTTTATTATTGAAGACAGCAAAGAAATGGCCGGACTCTATCGATGCAGTGACCTATATTTTAATCCGCCCAGACCATGTAAGATCAATGTGCGTTGCGATGCCGAAGGTTACTTTTTCGAAGATAAGGAGGTGTCTGTGATAGGAACATCAGACCAGCAAATCATGTTTAAACTGGACCACATAGCAAAGGGGAAGTCGATACAAATTGAAGAGATTGAATTCAAGCCTGGAACGAGTGAAATTCTCCCGGGATCCGAAGGAAAACTCAAACGATTGAAAGATTTTATGGCTTTAAATTCTGATGTGAATATCGAAATTCAAGGGCACGTATTTTTGATAGGAGACAACGGCTTAGCGTCTCAGAAATTATCTGAAGCACGCGCAAAAAGGGTAATGGCTTATCTGGTTGACAATGGCATCAATAAAAACAGAATGACTGCCGTTGGGTATGGAAATACGCGCCCAATTTATCCAACTCCTAAATTTGCCTACGAGGAACAAGCCAACAGAAGGGTTGAAATTTTGGTGAAGTAAGCGTTTACTTTGGCGTCAGATCGTCATGATCTCTTTTTCTTTTAACTCCAGAAGATCATCTACTTTTTTAGCGTAGGAATTTGTAATGTTCTGAATCTCGTTCTCGGCGTCTTTGAACATATCTTCAGACAACCCATCATTTTTAAGGTCTTTCAAGAGGTCAAGCGACTCTTTTCTGTTGTTTCGAATTCCCACTTTTGCATGCTCTCCCTCGCTTTTGGCTTTTTTAGCCAGTTCACGCCGGCGTTCCTCTGTGAGAGGTGGAACGGAAATGATGAGTACTTCGCCATTGTTTTGAGGAGCAAATCCAAGATTGCCATTAATGATGCCTTTCGCAATTTCATTTAACATTGCCTTCTCCCAGGGTTGAACAGTTATAGTTCGTGCATCCATGGTAGTAATGTTCGCCACCTGTTGAATCGGAGTTGGACTACCGTAATAATCCACCATTACACCGTTCAACATCGAAGGCGTTGCCTTTCCTGCACGGATTTTGACCAATTCATTTTCAAGGTGATTCAGCGATTTCTGATTGGCAGAACGAAATTCATCGTATATCATTTCAAGCTCTTCTGTCATGGCAAAAAGATTTTCTCAAAAATAGTATTTTCTAATTTTTGACGATCGTACCTACCCTTTCTCCGGAAATAATTTTTTTGAGATTGCCTGGAGTATCCATATCAAAAACGATAATCGGAAGGTCGTTTTCTTTGCAAAGGGTAAATGCTGTCATATCCATAACTTTCAACCCTTTGCCATACGCATCGTCGAAACTGATGGTATCGTACTTCTGAGCATTCGGATCCTTCAAGGGGTCAGCTGTGTATATCCCATCTACGCGCGTTCCCTTCAAAATTACATCTGCATTTATTTCAATAGCACGAAGGGATGCTGCGGAGTCTGTTGTGAAAAAAGGATTTCCTGTACCGGCACCAAAAATGACAACCCTGCCTTTTTCAAGATGGCGCACTGCACGCCGACGAACATATGGCTCAGCTATTTCCTTCATTTCAATAGCGGATTGCAGACGTGTTTTGATCCCTTCTGTCTCCAACGCTGCTTGCAATGCCATGGAATTGATCATTGTTGCGAGCATTCCCATATAGTCTCCGTGCGTACGGTCCATGCCGCCTTCCTCTGCCTGAACACCACGAAAGATATTTCCACCTCCGATTACAATGGCAACTTCAACACCAAGATCATGAATTTCTTTGATCTGAACAGCATACTCGGCCAACCTATTGTTGTCGATGCCAAACTGCTTTTCACCCATGAGAGACTCTCCACTGAGTTTAAGTAGAATTCTTCTGTACTTCATTCGTTTCGCGTATTGATATTTCAAAAAAAAGGCTATCAATTTGATAGCCTCTAAATAATTATGTTTCTATTAACTCAATGAGAATCGCTTAAAATCAAGCACTGTCAATCCCTTCTCTGCGGAACCTAAAAATTGTTCAACAGTAAGTTTGTTGTCTCTGACAAAAGCCTGACTCAGTAGGGTATTCTCCTGGAAAAATTTGTTCAATCTTCCCTGAGCAATCTTCTCAGCCATATCTGCCGGTTTCCCTTCCTGAATTGCTAATTCTTTACCTACCTCGATCTCACGCTCAATCGTTCGTGCATCAACACCGTCTTTATTCAGTGCAATTGGATTCATTGCAGCAACTTGCATTGCCACTTGTTTTCCTGCATCTTCAGCAGCTTCTGAAGAGCTGTTCAACCCAACCAAAGTTGCCAATTGGTTCCCAGGATGGTTGTATGCAACTACTTTATCTGCTTTGATTGTATCGTATCCGGAAAGGTCTAATTTTTCACCGATAACACCAATTTGCTCTGTGATCTTTTCGTCAACAGTCAATTTGTCATCGTATTTCAACGACTTCAATTCTTCCACTGAAGAAGGCATGTTATTCAAAGCGATATCAACGATTGATTGGACCAACGCTCGGTATCCGTCATTTTTCGCAACGAAGTCTGTTTCACAGTTCAAAGTAACAATCACACCAGCTTTGGCATCTGCCGTAGCCTGGGCAATGATCAATCCCTCACGTGCTTCATTTTCACCACGTTTAGCGGCGATCTTTTGTCCTTTTTTACGCAAGATATCGACTGCCGCCTCAAAATCACCATTTGCTTCAACGAGAGCATTTTTGCAGTCCATCATACCAGCGCCTGTTTGCTGGCGAAGTTTGTTCACATCTGCAGCTGTTATTGCCATTTCTGTTCGTTTATCAGTTATTAATCATTTGTTCCTTCTGAAGCCTCTGCGCTTACTGCAGTTTCAGTAGCCTCATCATCTTCTTTTTCTGACCCTTTAAGGTTCTTACGGTCTTCCAAACCTTCCTTGATTGCGCCACAAATTGCATCCAAAATGATAGAAATTGATTTTGTTGCGTCGTCATTTGCAGGAATTGGGAAATCCACCAGCTTCGGGTTTGAATTCGTATCAACCATTGCGAAGGTTGGAATATTCAAACGTTTTGCCTCATTCAGGGCAATGTGCTCTTTCAGGATATCTACGATGAAAATTGCAGCAGGTTGACGTGTCATATCTGCGATCGAACCAAAGTTTTTGTCCAGTTTTTCTCTTTGACGCGTTTTGAACAATTTCTCACGCTTGTTCAATGTATCCCATGAACCATCAGATTTCATCTTGTCAATGGTCGACATCTTACGGATGGACTTTCTCGTTGTCTGGAAATTGGTAAGCATGCCACCGGACCATCTTTCAGTAACGAAAGGCATGTTGATTTCTGCCACTTTTTGAGCAAGAATTTCCTTGGCTTGTTTTTTTGTAGCTACGAAAAGGACTTTTTTACCCGACTTTGCAATTTGTTTCATTGCCGCACACGCCTGATCGAGGTGTGCTATTGTCTTATTCAGGTCTATAATGTGAATACCTTTCTTCTCCTCGAAGATATACGGCGCCATTGCCGGGTTCCATTTCCTTTTGAGGTGTCCAAAATGAACGCCTGCTTCTAATAGATTTTCAAAGTTTACTTTTGACATTTTATTTTATTTATTGTTTACATTCCTGCCTTTCGACAGTCAGGCTATGCATTTCTTCAACAATCAGAGGGTTCTTTCGAAAGGTACTCTGAAGTTTGGATACTAAACAATCGCCAAAAAAATTAACGTTTAGAGAACTGGAATTTCTTCCTCGCTTTTGGTTGACCTGGCTTCTTACGCTCCACCATTCTTGGATCACGCGTCATCAGTCCTTCGGCTTTCAGGAGGGTTTTATTCTCCTCTGAAATCTCTACCAAAGCACGTGAAATCCCAAGTCGGATCGCTTCAGCCTGACCGTTGATTCCTCCTCCAAATACATTCACTTTCACGTCATACTGACCTGATGTGTTTGTAAGTGCAAAAGGCTGTTCGATCTTGGATTGAAGAACCGCGATAGGAAAAGCCACTTTGTAGTCTTTATTGTTAACCGTTACTTTACCGGATCCTTTAGAAAGGTATACCCGAGCAACTGAAGTTTTTCTTCTTCCAAGTGTGTTGATTACTTCCATGCTGATCAATTAAATGTGTCAAGATTAATGGTCTCAGGTTTTTGAGCTTCATGTTTATGCTCAGTGCCTTTGTAGACTTTAAGATTGGTAAAAAGCTGACGTCCCAATTTATTCTTAGGCAACATTCCTTTTACAGCTTTCTCAATAAGTCTTTCGGGATGTTTCTGAAGCATTTCCTGTGCAGTGGTAATGCGCTGACCACCCGGATAACCGGTGTAGCGAACGTACTCTTTGTCCACAAGCTTCGTTCCTGAGAAAGACACCTTTTCCGCGTTGATAACAATCACGTTGTCACCGCAGTCAGCATGAGGTGTGTAATTCGTTTTGTGTTTCCCACGAATAATTTTCGCCACCTTACTTGCAAGACGACCAACAGTCTGGCCTTCTGCATCCACAACAAGCCACTTTTTATTAGCGGTCTCTTTGTTGCCGGAAACGGTTTTGTAACTTAACGTATTCACAATTATTACTAATTAAATAAGACAATATCCCTAATTTGGGGGTGCAAAGATAGGATTTCCATTTTTATTAACAAACGAATTTTAAAAAAAAGAAAGGTCGTTTAAGCAAAGTGGAAACGCCTCACAACTAATTCGAACGTATATTCTACTTTTTCTTGAAGGAATTGATTGCATTTACTGTAAAATCACTGAGCACCAGTCGTCCGCTAATCCCGGCCCTTTCAATTAAAAGTTGGTCCCAGTTTTCTGTTCCTTGCCAGAATACCTTTTTCAATTCTGACATTGCCTCCGGGGATGATTTCGCAAGTCGATCTGCCAATTTCGAAATTTCGTGGTCCATTTCCTCTTCCGTTTCAAACGTATCGACATACAATCCCTTCTTTCGCGCCCAATCAGCGTGACGCCACTCCGTTGCATTTATTGCAAGTTCACTCATGGCTGAAAGTCCTATTTTTCGCTCTACTGCAGGTCCGACGACAAAAGGTCCAATCCCAACAGCCAGTTCGGATAACTTAACATCTGCGTTTACCGTGGCAAAGCAATAGTCGACCGAAGCCGCCAAACCAACACCACCTCCCACAGCTTTTCCTTGAACTCGTCCGATAATGAATTTAGGCGCTTTCCGACACGCATTGATTACATTGGCAAATCCTGAAAAGAATGCCTTGCCTGTTTCCAAATCTTTGATGGCAATCAGTTCATCAAAACTTGCTCCGGCACAAAATGCTTTTTCGCCTGTGGATTTCAAGACGATTACCTTCACCTGTGAATCCTGACCAAGCAGTGCTATTGTATCTGCCAATTTCTGTAAGATCTTTCCCGGAAGGGAATTGCTCATGGGGTGACCAAATTCGATGGTGCCAATGCCTTTTTCATCAATTGAAAAATGAACATGCCCCTGTTCTGTTGCTGACATAAGTTAAATGGTTAAGCAGTATATTTTAATCTCTTTTTTTCGTGAACGGTCGTTTATCGGAGTCCCCTGAAAACTTTTTAATGAACCCCGGTTTTTTAACAAACTCTTTTTTTGGAGCTTCTTTTTTTGGTGGACGGTTGCCTTTTGGAGAAGCAATCTTAACGTCCAATTTTCTACCGTTTATCTCCATGCCGTTCAGAGCCTGAATTGCATTTATGGCGTGGTCCGTATTTTCCATTTCAACATAACCATATCCTTTGGACCGCTTGGTGTCTTTTTCATAAACAACATGTGCATAGGTGACTTCCCCAAAGGAGGAAAAGGTTGTTCGCAAATCTTCTGAAGTAATCTCCCAATCGAGATTTGCAATAAAGATATTTACCATTTTATCTAACTAACTTATTTACTTGAGTACGAAAGAGTCGGACCCGATTTGATTCCCGTCGCAATATATTTTAACTATGTAATTCCCCTTAGCTGGCTCTTCATTTCTGAAATTGTAATAAATCGACATATCAATCTGCTGATTGCGGTAATCGATCTCTTTTTTGTCTGAGTAGGAAACCGGGCCGGCATCGGTTTGAATAACATTCGTAGACCTATCCTGAAGCGTTCTTCCATCCGGTCCGATGACTTGCAGATAGACAACTTTAGCTCCCGGCGTAGCGATTGGATTTTCACTGATCGTAAAACTGGATCGGATTTGCACAACGTTCTTTGCCTTATTGGATACTTCCGTGGTGTTGTTCAACTTCATTTTCAAACCGACCGTTTCAATGCTTAGTGCTTGCAGTTTAGATCCTTTTTTAACCTGTGCTGCACTTTGTTCGGCCTCTTGCTTATACTTGTCACGCTCTTCGGAAGTAGCAGACAATTTAGTGTTTGTCTGGTCCAGATCGGAGGACAACTTCACATTCAATGTATGCAATGAATCTATTTGAACCACGTAACTTTTCATTATTGAACGAAGTGTCTCAATCTCCCGGTTCATCTGTGCAATTTTCCGTGCGTTCAAGCGGCCATTTTTCTTTGCATTTTCAAGGTCTTCCATCAAAGTAAAGATCCTTTCTTTTTGAGCATTTAAACTGTCTGCCTTTGATTTATCCTTTTCGATCAATTCGTCGTATGTACGGAGCATGTTCTTAAAATCAGTTTTGATGTCTTTAGACATGTTGTCCACATAGCCTGACATCATCTGATTCATACCCTCCATGTCAGATTTAAGAAGCGTATTTTCATTGGCACATGCATTCAACTCCTTATTTTTTCTGGACCATAACATTGCCATTACACCCATTCCAACAAGTAATAAAAGGATGATGACCAGATATAGGCCATTTCCATTTTTATTCTGCTGCAGTTCATTCCCTTCTGACATTATATTTTCAATTGGTTAGACAAAAGTAAAAATAGATTTAAGTACAACTGTTGATCAAAATCAATAAAATTTAACCTGCTAAACTTTCAATTCACTGCTTTCAAGATAATCAAGTGGAAAATTCTGAAAAGTGACGTCTCTTGAAAAACGTTTCCACGAATCAAATCCAACAGCTGTAAACCTTGAATCTGTAGATGCAGGATAGGGACCTCCGTGATTGGATGCCCGGCTGACCATTACCCCAGTGGGAACACCATTCCAAATAATCCTTCCTGCCATCGTTGGTATAACGTTGAGTAAACTCATTTGTTTCAGTTTATCTAAATCAGAACAGAATACAGAAATAGTAAGCTGGCCTCCAAGCAATTTTAAAGCCTCGATCAGTTCTTTTTCAAAAGTATAGCCCACTATCAAAACATGTGGTCCGAACACTTCCTCATGAAACGTCTGGTGCTGCATGAATACATTCATTGAAACTTTGGTAACGGAAACAACAGCCGACAGTGGGTGTTTCGAACTGTGATGCCTCCATTGGTTACCGTTATTTGCTCTGGCAACCTCATCCAATCGCTCAAAATACCGAGTGTAAATTTCCGGATGCAGCATTACTGAGGGCACTGCCTTCTGTAATTGGTGTTGAAGCTCTGCAATGAAGAATTCAATACATTCCTCAGGTATAAAAATGATTCCGGGTTTTGTGCAAAACTGACCTGCATCATTTGAAATGGATTTGCCCAGCACACGAGCTTGATCGATTAATTGATTCCTGGAGGAATCCGCGAGAATAACCGGATTTACGCTGCCCATCTCAGCAAAGACGGGAACAGGCTCCATACGTTTTGCTGCCAGATCGAAAAGTGCCCGACCGCCTTTATGGCTTCCGGTAAACCCGACCGCTTTAATTAGTGGGTGCTGGACCAACTTTTCTCCGACACTGTGCGATCTTCCGTTCACTAGAGAGAAGATTCCTTCAGGCATACCACAGTGAATCGCCGCACGCTGAATAGCCCTGCCAACCAGCTCGGATGTACAGGCGTGCATCGGATGGGATTTTACAACAACAGGACATCCTGCAACCCAGGCAGAAACCGTATCTCCTCCTGCGGTAGAATAGGCCAAGGGAAAATTGCTCGCACCAAAAACAGCTACGGGGCCAATTCCAAAATGACGTTTAACCAGCGTCGGTTCTCCTGATTCTGAAATATTCTCTGAAAACTCCGGAGAACAGAGGAACTGAGCATAATCGTTCAGTAAATTCGTAGTTCTCGTGAATTCGAGTACGGCCCGCTCCTCCGATAGTCCCGATTCAAGCAAATAATAAGATAAAATTTCAGTTCGGGAAATTTCCAACTCGGCTTTTACTGTCCTTAAAAACAGGGCGATTTTGTTGTTCGAAATTAATCTAAGCTGGGTTGAAGCCATGTCGGCCAAAAGACATGCTCGTTCAATCTCTTCATCCGATGCTTCGAAGAATTCTATCGGAAGTTCAAGGTAGTTTTTAGAGTCAAATGAACGAAAAGTAATCGAACCCTCACGGGAAGATTGGTTCCCTATTAGATTCGATCCTGAAGGCATACCGAGTTATACTGCAGAGACAGAGAATGAATAACTCTCCATAATTTGGTTAGCAAGTAATTTCTTACAGGCAACTTCCACCTTATTTTCAGCCTCCGCTTGCGAATCTGCTTCAACAAATAGCCGCACATGTCGTCCGATACGAACTCCTTCAATTTCGGGCAAACCGATACTTTTCATACTGTTTGTTACTGCTTTCCCCTGCGGATCCAGGAGAGCATCGAGTGGCATTACATCGATCTCTGCTTTAAACTTCATTTCTTCTGATTGATATTTTTAAACACAAATGACATTGTCAGATACAAAAGTACAATTAATGGAATGGCCCACACTCCTAAGAAAAGAACAAATAATGAACAAAAGGCTAAAAAAATAAATCTGACTTTGTTGTCATGCCAGTTAAAACTCTTGAATTTCAGAGAAAACAATGGTATTTCAGAGATGAGTAACAATGACATGATTACAGAAAAAGCGGCAATCAAATGCGGATCAAGCAGGGAACTCGACCAGCCGGAAAAAAACGCCTCATTGCCAAAATTAACCCAGATGAGCAGTGGGAAAAAGCAAAAGAATATAGTATTCAGCGGGGTTGGTAATCCAATGAATGATTCCGTTTGCCGGGGATCGATGTTAAACTTTGCAAGTCTGAAAATTGAGAAGAAAGGAATAAATAACCCGAAAAAAGGCAGGTATTTGATCGAAGCATCCATACTGTTGGGTACTCCATGGAATACTGCACCGATCCAATTGTTCATTTGAAAATGTGCAAAATCGGTGAAAGACATCCCATAATGTGGGCCGTCCAGGTAAATAGAAACAACCATTACCTGCAGTGTCATCAATCCCGGGGCCAGCCCAAAAGTGATCATGTCAGCAAGTGAATCTAGTTGCTTGCCCAATTCACCGGAAACTCCAAGTTTTCTTGCTAAAAATCCATCCAGAAAATCAAAAACCGCTCCTGCGAGAATTGCGAAAAGCGCAAGATCCAGGCGCCCTGAAAACATGAATAAAATCGACAACGCTCCACAAAGCATATTACCTGCTGTAAAAAGGTTTGGTATGTTGAACATCGAAGTCTTTTTGTCGATTGGTTTTTAACTCAATTTCACCTAAATTTACACTTTGGGTGATTCCTTTTGTTTACAAAGAACACAATTTTTTAATGAAAAAAGAGTTTTGCAGACGTATTTTTGTTAACCAATCTTCAGTTTCTGTGAAGCACGTATTGTATTTCTTAATTGGGTTTTTGTTCTGTGAGCCTCTTATCGCTCAGGAAGGGACTCTCGCGCCAAAATATTCGAATGAATTTTTGAGTATTGGAGTTGGTGCCGATGCGCTCGGACAAGGCAATGCATTTGTCGCTCAAGCTTCAGGTTCCTCCAGTATATATTGGAATCCTGCTGGTTTGACATCTGTGAATAAATGGGTTGATCTTAGTTTGATGCACTCTGAATATTTTGCCGGAATTGCGAAATATGATTTTGTCGGACTGGCACATGCCATAGATGAAAAGAGTACAGCAGGATTTTCCTTCATTCGTTTTGCTGTAGATGATATCCCGAATACCACCCAGCTTATTGACAATTCGGGCAATATCAATTATGACAATGTCTCAACATTCACTGCGGCAGATTATGCTTTTTTGTTTTCCTATGCAAGAAAATTGAACTATCCCGGGTTGAGTGCAGGTGGAAACTTTAAACTGATCCACCGAAAAGTAGGTGACTTTGCAAAATCTTGGGGCTTCGGTCTGGATGCCGGTGTTCAGTTGAAAAGAGGAGAGCACTGGAAGTATGGTTTGGTTGCAAGAGATGTCACCTCGACCTTTAACGCCTGGATTTTTGACCTAACACCGGAAATGAAAGAAGTCTTTGTTGCGACAGGCAACATTCTTCCGCAAAATGGCTTAGAGCTAACACTCCCGAGATTTATTCTGGGTGCAAACGGGAAATACAACATCGGAAAGAAAGGAATCTATGGTTCAGGAGAAATAGACCTAGACCTTACAACAGATGGGAAACGAAATGTGCTTCTTAAAACCAATGTGTTTTCTATTGATCCACATGTTGGTTTTGAATTTGGATACAAATCAGTTGTTGCTTTACGCTTTGGACTTTCCAACATGCAATTCATAAAGGATTTCGATGACAATTCCTCTTTGAACATTCAACCTAACATGGGACTTGGAGTTCAATTCAGGAATTTTCAACTTGATTATGCATTTACGGACATAGGCGATGCATCCATTGCGCTATATTCCCACGTCTTTTCATTAAGAGCAAAATTGGATAAACCCAAAAACATGATGAAATAGTGATGTTTCGCAGCACACATATCGTTTTATGTTTTCTTTTGTTTAGTACATTCTTTTCGTTACGTGCTCAGGAATACGGGAATGAGTGGATCAATTACAATCAGAAATATTACAGTTTCAAGATTTCCGCTACGGGAGTACATAAAATCGATTATGCGACGCTCAATTCATCAGGAATTCCTTTGAGCACAGTACAATCGGGAAATTTTCAGATTTTTGGGAAAGAACGTGAAATTCCTCTTTACGTCTCTGACGGAGGGGATTCCTTCCTAAATCCAGGAGATTACATTTTGTTTTATGCCGAACAGAATGATGGCTGGCTTGATTCGACACTATATGAACAGCCATCAGACATAGGGAATCCGAAATACAGCCTCTACAATGATACGATACAATACTTTCTGACTTGGAACAGTTTAACCAACAATTTGCGGTATGTTGTAGAGACAGACAATGCCGTTTCCAGTTATGCAGCATCGAATTATGTGCTCTTCGAAAAATTTCAGTCCAATTCGAACTATTACAATGAAGGAGAAAAAACCGCAGATGCCTCTAGTTCATTCTATACCTCTGGCGAGGGATGGGGAAGCACTCCTGTGAACGGAGCTTCGGGGTATGTTTGGGATGTAAGTTCATTCGAACTAGAACAGATTTATCAGGGAAGTGATGCCCCGTCAGTCAAATACAAGGCTGTAAATGTCGGTGTTTCGAACGCTGCATATACAGGATTTGGAAACCATCATGTGAGACATACCATAGGTAGCGGCAATTTTGTAATTGCAGATTCTATTTTTACTGGCTACAGAGCGGTTCATATTGATAAATCGTTCCCCGTAAGTGTTTTGCCAGCCTCAGGACCTTCAAATTTTAAGATTTCGATCGTCAACGATCAAGGCGCTGCCACGGATTACCAATCCGTTAATTACTGGTCCTTTACCTATCCAAGGATCCCAAGTTTTGGAGGAGCCTCACAGACAAAGTTTCAAGTGATGAACAATCCAGCTCAGGCTAAGATAAAAGTGAACCTTAGTGCTATTTCTGCGACCGATCAACTGATCTTCGTGCATGGCGACACTCCGAGGAAACTTAATCTTATTTCCGTAGGCGGAAATCAATCCATTCTTCTCCCTAACAGTGCATCCGGACAGAACCAAACCGTTATAATTCAGCCTGCCTCATCGGCGATTAGTGTATTTCAACTTTCACCTGTAAACGCTACAGGTAATTTCAATGATTTTTCACAATTGAGCCCAGAAAAAGCGCTTCTAATGATTTATCACCCGGCTTTTCAGAGCGCTTCCGCAGATTATGCTGCTTACAGAATTTCCCCTGAAGGCGGTCAATACAATGTGATACTTGCAAACGTTAATGAACTTTATCAGCAATTTGGTGGTGGAATTCCTAAACACATCAACGGGATTCGACGATTTGCCCATATGATCTATGACCAGGCAAGTGAAAAACCCGTAGGCTTATTTTTGATGGGTAAGGGAATTAAAGAGTCCAATATTGGGGGTGCTGGTTCTAGAACCAATCCATCCGTTTATGCCAGTTCATTCGTGCCATCCTTCGGGCAACCCTCCTGCGACGCTTGTGTGACGAGTAACCTTCCGGGAACTACTTTGTGGACGCCACTTATGCCTACAGGAAGAATTGCAGCATCCTCCAATCAAGAACTCGCTGACTATCTTGAAAAAGTGAGATTGCATGAACTAAACCAAGATCAAAATGCTGTTTACACTTCGCCAAACAAAGATTGGCAAAAGCAAATTTTACATTTTGTCGGTGGAGGAAATGCAAGTCAGCAAGAGCTTTTCGGTACCTACATGTCCGCGATGGCCACACGAATTGAAGGTCAATATTTTGGAGGCATGGTACATACTATATCTCAAAATACCACAGATCCAATCAATCCGGCGCAATTGAATGCAATCATGGACCGCATAGAACAAGGTGTCAGTATGATTACCTTCTTTGGTCACGCTGCTCCTACCGCTTCGGGTTTCGAAATCAACATTGACGAGCCCACCAACTGGAACAATACGGGAAAATACCCGCTGATTATCTCGAATTCCTGTTACAATGGAAATATCTTTCAAAGCGGCACTTCAAAATCTGAAAAGTTTGTAAACATCCCAAATTACGGGGCTATAGGCTATCTGGGCACCGTAAATCTGGGTTTTGCCAATACCTTGAACACGTACTCGAATGAATTTTACCGGCAATTGAGTGAGGTGAACTATGGTGCACCTTTAGGAAAACTGATTTTGGAAACAATTAAAACCATAGAAAGTACAGATTTAAATGATCTCCTTACAGAAAGTACCTGTTCACAAATGACACTTAACGGTGATCCAATGGTCCGTTTGAACTGGCACGGCAAACCTGAAATTGAGATTACTGAACAAAGTGTAACATTTTCTCCAAGCCAACTCGACCTTACGGTGGACAGTATCGAAATGAATCTTGTTCTAACCAACCTCGGAAAATCAATACTAGACACTTTTTCAGTGGAAGTAATCAGAAATTTCCCTGGATCAACGTCAGATTCGACGTACACGTTAGTTGTGCCGCAACTTCACTACAAAGACACCCTGACATTTAAGTTTCCGCTTCAACCAAACATTGGCCTTGGAATCAACACTTTTAATGTTAAAGTCGATTTACCCACATTTATAGATGAGCTTTATGATGAAGTGAACAACAATCAACTTGTCAAAACACTCTTTGTCGATGTAGATGGAATTGTTCCTGTAATACCGCATGAATTTGCAGTTGTGCCTCGAGACAGTGTAACGGTTATTGCCTCTACAATCAATCCAATTGCTGAGTTGAATACATACCGTTTTGAACTGGATACTACCGATTTATTCAATAGTCCGTTTAAACGCTTCGCCACCGTTTCAGGTTTGGGTGGCACGAAAGAGGTTCACCCTTCTCAATGGAAACTTTCTTCCACAGGCATGATAGCTCCTCTCGTCTGTACAGATAGCACTGTCTATTTTTGGCGGGTGGCAATTGATGAACCTTCGCCGGTTTGGCGCTCAAGTTCGTTCCAGTACATCATAAACAAAAGTGGATGGGGACAGGATCATTTCTTTCAGTTCCGGAAGAATTCGTATTCCTCGATTGTTTATGATGACATAAACCGTTTAAAGGAATTCGGTCAGACAAGTAAGGCACTTAGCTGTGATGTTAAGAGTACCGCTGCAATTCCGGCAATCTATGAAAATGGCTATTATCTTGGTGGGCAAATGAAAGAATATGGATTATGTCAATATACCCCCAGTTTTTACGTCGCTGTAATTGACGCAGTCACACTGGAGGAATGGCGGACACGTTACGGTACTGAAAACCCCGGAAACGTATTTGGAAATGCCAATGACAACGGCGCCTGTCGAGCAAGAACTGAAGGGTATTTCATATTCAGGCAAAATTCTCTAAGCCAACTTCAGAATTTTGAGAATATGATTTCCAACATTCCTGACAGCAACTATTTGTTGATCTATTCTCCGATGACAACATTATTCGACCAAGTCAATGCTACGCTTCCTTCAATTTACAACTTATTTCAAAGTTTAGGTTCAGACAGTATTGTTCCAGGGCAAGTAAGGCCAAATTTTCCTTTTGCATTCTTTTGCAGAAAGGGTGATGCAAATTCTGTTGTTGAATTGTATGCACATCAACCCGGTGAGGATCTGCACCTGGAAGCTGAAGTGACCGGTTACGATTTTATCGGACAAGAATTTTCCCCATTAATAGGACCGGCAGATGAGTGGCATTCTGCTTTCTGGAAGCAGGACGCATTGGAACCTTCTACGGCTGATTCTACAGTTCTTTATATTCGAACTTATAACGCAGCGGGTGCATTGCAGCAAGTCATTGATACAGCATTTACACCAAATGACTCCATTGTCAATCTTGGTTCGTTGGTAGATGCAGATCTTTATCCGTTCATTCAACTGAGCGCCTATTACAAAGACTCTGCGACCTTCACGCCGGCTCAGATTGATCGCTGGCATGTTCTTTACAGTCCGCTTCCTGAAGCCGCAATTGATGGAAACTCGGGTTACACCTGGCTACCTGCATCGGATAGCCTTGTAGAGGGTCAGGACATAAGCTTCGCAGTGGATGTGAAGAATATCTATGAGTTGCCGATGGATTCATTGTTGATTAACTATTGGATTGTTGACCAGAATGAGGTGAAACATCCTATTCCGTATTCAAGACAAGACTCTTTGCTCGTAGGGGAAACCTTTCGGGATACCATTTCATTTTCGACCATCGGACTAGGTGGGATTAATTCGTTATGGATGGAGGTAAACCCGTACATCGACCCAGCATTGACAATTACAGATCAACCCGAACAGGCACATTTTAACAACTTGTTGCAATTGCCTTTTTATGTTGGTTCTGACGATAAACATCCGCTTTTAGATGTCACGTTCAATGGGCGACATATTCTGAATAATGACATTGTCTCACCTGCAAGTGAGATCTACATTACCTTGAAAGATGACAATGAATTTCTGATCATGAATGATGTTTCGGATACTACTCATTTTGGCATCTATCTTACAGATCCGGACGGGATTCAAAGGCGCATCCCTTTTGTAGATGGAAATGGGAATACAACCATGCAATGGATTCCTGCAGATCCGCAACATAAAAAATTCAAAATTATTTATCCAGCAAATTTTGAAAAGGACGGAAAATACTCATTGTTTGTGCAGGGAAGTGACCGCAGTGGCAATTTGTCTGGAGATTTGGAATACAAAGTAAATTTTGAAGTGATCCATGAATCCATGATCACATATCTTATGAATTATCCAAATCCTTTTAGTACAAGCACAAGATTCGTGTTTACCTTAACCGGTAGCGAAGTTCCGGATGAAATTCTAATTCAAATCATGACCATTTCAGGGAAAATAGTGCGCGAAATTACTGAAGATGAGCTTGGATCAATTCAGATAGGAAGAAACATAAGTGAGTATGCCTGGGATGGAAAAGACGCATTTGGAGATCCATTGGCCAATGGTGTGTATCTCTACCGGGTAAAAGCTCAGATCAACGGAGAAGACATTAAGCATTTAGAATCCGGAGCTGACAGCCATTTCAGAAAGGAGTTCGGAAAAATGTACATTATTCGCTAAAAGAAACGGCAGCTGAAGATCGCAGTGTCATCTACAAGTTCCAAATCTCCGCGCCATTCATCCAGTTTTGAGAATATTAAATTATTCATATCCTCCATCTTCAAGGGGTAGTAATTGTGCACCAATTTTACAAGACGTTCTGTTCCGAAAAATTCTGCTTTTTCATTTTCCAATTCCACCACGCCGTCGGTGTACAGAACGATGGTAGTATTTGGTTTGAGTTTTTTTCTGCCAACTTCTACGAAGGGCAATTCATCCATCATCCCTAATCCAATACACCCAGAGCTGAGCATTTCTACTTTTCTGCCATTTGTAATGAACGGATGATTATGCCCTGCATTGACGTAGGTTAATTCTCTGCTGTTCGCATTGTAATGAGAAATAAAGAAAGTAATGAATTTTTCACCTTTGGCACTTCGAATGACTTTCTTATTGAGTTCCTCCATTAAAAATTCCATGTCAAACCTATGGTAATTGAAAAGCGTTCGAATGGTTGCCTGAAAATTAGCCATGAGCATAGCCGCACCGATTCCTTTTCCTGAAACATCAGCAATACAAACAATATATTCTTCATCCCCTAAAGGAATGAAATCGTAGTAATCTCCACCTACCTCATGTCTGGGTGTATATTTCGCGGAGATATCCATGCGTCGGTTGGAAGGAAGATCCGAAGGGAAGAGTAACTTTTGCATTTCCGAAGCGACCTCAAGTTCTTTTTTGATGCGTTCTCGAATGAGGTTCAACTTGGCCAATCGTTGATTTTCCACCGCAACAACAATAATATTTGTCAAGGTCTGAACAAAATTTAAGTTGTCCAGACGGGAGGTTCTTTTTCGATCCTTCCCGGTCAAGTCTGCCAGAAGTAAATACGCCAGTGGTTTTCCATTTTGATACACAGGAACAACTACGTCAAATGCGGATATTACTTTTGAATGAGAAGATTCTATCACCGTTATATCTCTGAAACGATACAGATCTTTCTGAATGTCGATGTTCAATTTTCCTCTGAACCCTACCTTCACCAAAGTATCCCATTCCTCTCCAAAATTGAATAAAATGAATCTTCGGAATCCTAATTGTTCGCTAAGAATAAATTCATAAATGCGTACAAGATCATTTACACCGGCATTGCTATTAATTGCCGACGTCACCTCGAGCAGTGAGTTCAAACGGAAGTCCCTCACAGTTAACTGATCTTCAAGAGACTTTATGAGACGCTGAATCATTTCAATTTTGCCAGAATTTCCGGTAAACTTCGAAGAGCGGCCATTTCACGGAATTTTTCTTTCACTTCCGCGCATGGACTGCCAAAATATGTCTTTCCTCCCTCCAAATCTTTGGATATTCCCGACTGGGCAAGAACAACAGCTCCACGACCTATGGTGACGTCACTTGCACACCCGACCTGTCCCCAAAAGGTGACATGATCTTCAACACGTACACATCCGGCAAGGCCAACATTGGCGGCCATCAAACAATGTTCACCAACAACGGTATCATGGCCAATATGTACCTGGTTGTCTATTTTGGTCCCTTTGCCAATTCGTGTTATGCCTGTGACACCCGCATCAATAGTGCAGAGCGCTCCCAGTTCAACGTCGTCAGCAAGTTCTACAGAACCACACGTATGCATGCGGTCGTACCCTTCAGGCTTCTTTTTATAGTAAAATGCATAGTGCCCAATAACCGTGTTGGCTCCTATCACAACGCGATCCCCGATGTTACAATGATTTCCAATGACTACCCCAGGACCAATAATAGAATGTTCACCGATGTGAACATGATCTCCGAGCGTAGCACTCGGATGAATTACAGCAGTTTTAGCTATTGAACAATGTTCTCCCCATTGTTTTGTGAGTGGCGTATTGGGATTAAAATGGCGGGTTAGTTTATTGAAATCGTCAAACGGAGCAGTTGAAATTATCAATGCTTTGTGCTCGGGGCATTCCACGTGCTGATCGATCAGGATAGTAGTGGCTGCACTGTTCAATGCTTTTTGATAATACTTGGGATGATCCACAAATACAAGATCTCCGGATTCAACCATGTGAATTTCATTTATCCCGGTAATCGCATGGTTTTGGTCACCTATCGGCTGCCCGGAGATGAGATCTGCAATTTCTTTTAAGGTATATGGACGTGAAAACTTCATTTACACGTAAAGGTACCTACGGCATTCCTTTTATCCAGGTGCCAGGTGTTCATTTTTTCAGATACGGAATGTTAATAGGACTTTCTTCAACCTCTTCACCTCAAGAGATTAGAATTTCAATACGTAAATAGACGCTCCAGGTACGTTTTTACCTTTTCTGCATTTGTCAGCAATGTTGCTTCCAAGAGAGAGTTTAACGGAATTGCAGGTGTGTCCATTGATCCGACAATTGAAATTGGAGCATCCAGAAATTGAAAATTATCTCTCTGTATACGTCCCGCAAGTCCGAGTGTAAATGAGGCTTCTTCTGATTCTTCCGTCACTAAAAGTACTTTTCCATGTTTTC
>JBEGVI010000086.1:0-4052 GCA_041178485.1 Bacteroidota bacterium
AATACCTCGTGAAACTCGCTACAGCACAAGGACACGTAATGGTGAAAAAAGTGATCTTCCTGTAAATAAAAAGAACATATAGAGAGTGGTTTTATGGTTAGGTGTTAGGTAAGAGGAGGATTCGTTCCATAGCGAAGCAGGATACCCGAAAAGGTTCCTGCTTTTTTTTGTTTAATACATTCATTTATCTTTGTTAGGTAAATGTATCTGAACTCTGTAACCAAATTATTCTCAACATTCCTTCTAATAGGAGTGCTCAACACACTTGCTTTTTCTCAAGAGGGGAAGATTTGGGTAAGGGTTACTGATGAAAATCTGTTCAATGACCTAATCAGGCAATCGTATACTCAAAGGGCTGAATGGATGACACTTGTACATACTTTTAATATACTCAATACAAAACAAATTTTACCCGCGTCTAAGTCAAAAAAACTTCTTGAGGTAATTGAAATAACGTGCAACTGCGATGAAAATGACCTTTTATCCGCGTTGACCAAATCAAACCTGCCATTTCTGAATCCTGAACCTGGTCCTAAATATGAATTGCTGTATTCACCAAATGACTATTCGATTCAATTCGCCAATGACTACGCACTCGAACTTATTAATGCAAAACTGGCATGGGATTTAACACTGGGTGATACATCCGTTGTCATCGCCGTTAGCGACGCTAATTACCACACCGGACACGAGGAATTATCAGGAAAAATTAACCATCTCAGCCCCAACTTTCACACAGACTATACACATGGAACAGCTGTAGCTATAACCGCTGCAGGAAATACAAACAACAATTCGGGTAAGAGCTCCATTGGATTTAATTCCAGACTTCAGCTGCGTACAATGGATTTCAATGAATTATTGGAAGCCACATATTCGGGTGCAAAAATCATTAACATGAGTTGGTCCTCCAGTTGCTCCCCAATCAGCTACCACCAGGAAGTCATCAATGAAGTACACTCAAACGGAACACTCATCGTGGCGGCTGCCGGTAACGGAGGGACTTGCGGAGGAGCTTCAAACATGGTCTATCCGGCATCTTATGACAATGTTATATCTGTTACTTCCATTGGCCCCAGTAACAATCACGAAAAGGAAATCGGAAACCCACTATCGACGCATCAGCACAACGCAATGGTTGACCTTTCCGCCCCAGGATATGATGTAGCACTTTCAACACAACCCGGTATTTACTTTACAAGTTCAGGATCTTCATTCGCAGCACCCTATGTTTCCGGACTTGCTGCTTTGATGTTGGCCGTAAATCCATGTCTAACACCTGATGAAATTGAATTTATTCTTAAAACCACATCTGTCAATATCGATGCATACAATGGGCCATATGTTGGTGCTATTGGTACCGGGAGAATTAATGCTCAGGCAGCCGTTCAAATGGCTTCAACATTCAATACTTTCTCAATGTCTGCACAGAACACTGCTGATTGTGGCAACTTGAATCAAGGTGTAACACTCAATTTGACAGCAGGCGGAACCCCTCCTTTTGCAATACTTTGGAACAACGGAATGACAAACGACACCATTTCCGGACTCGGTCCAGGAACCTATAGTGTGGTTGTAAAAGATTCTGCCGGTTGTGTTGCAAGCTATCAAACAACTCTTGAGTCTCTCACACCTATCGCAATAAATGAAGTCATTTCTCAAACACAATGTTTTGAATCAAACAATGGCTACGTATCTGTATACCCAAGTGGCGGATCACCACCATACAGCGCTATTTGGAACACAGGAGAAAGTTCATTTACACTCAATGGAATAAGTCATGGATCCTATTTTGTTATCGTCTCGGATAACTTCGGCTGTAGTGAGGTAGAATTTTATGAATTCAACCAGCCCCCTCAGCTAAATGGAACTATTGTCTCTACAAATGTATTTCCTCTCATTGGTGGAACATTGGACCTAACAGTTTCAGGTGGTGAACCCCCGTACACCTATCAATGGTCGAACGGCAATACCACGCAGGATCAAATTGGCTTACCAGAAGGTTTTTACGAAGTTCTCGTTACTGACAACAGAGATTGCACCCTCTCACTTAATGCCACGTTAACGGATACTCCATCTCTGGATCCAAACAACCAAGCGCAAAATGTAGCCAATTTTGAATTTATAGGAACCAATTCTTTTAACAGTTATTCTCCGGCAGGAGAAAAGGCTGTTTATGTGGAATGGGACGTCAATGAGCCGAGCAGTTTGGAAATTCTCGACATTTCCGGGAAGCAAATTTCAATCGCCAATCTTCATTCTAAAAATGGAAAAATGGTCTTTGATATTCAATCCTCAGGATCATATTTCGTTCGTTTTGTCTGCGCTTCCGGATCCAGAACAAAAAAGGTAGTTGTATATTAACGTGACTGATAAGCGCATTGCCCTTCCTCAAGCCTTTGTAGAACGCGTCAAAAATGACAGTTTACTTGGAACTGCTCTACTCGATGCACTCGAACTATCTAGTCCAGTTTCCATACGTTTGAATCCCATGAAACGCCCCCCCGAGATGAAGCTCGAAAAACCTGTTGACTGGTGTGCTCATGCATGGTACCTTCATGAACGACCCAATTACACACTCGATCCCTTGTTCCATGGGGGGTGTTATTATCCTCAAGAAGCCGGTTCTATGACACTTGACCACGTTCTACGTTCCCTACCGCTCACTTCAGACCCTTTGATACTTGACTTATGTGCGGCACCGGGTGGGAAAAGTACATTAATTACTTCCTTTTTAAATGGGAATGGACTACTGGTAGCCAATGAGATTCTTCCCCAAAGAGCATCAATATTGCGGGAGAATATTTCAAAATGGGGACAAACAAACACGATAGTCACAAACAATCAGCCTAAAGATTTCAATCGTTTGCCACACTTCTTCGATGTTGTGGTTGTTGATGCACCGTGTTCAGGTGAAGGCATGTTCCGGAAAGATTATCAATCAAGAATGGAATGGTCCGAAAAAACGACTTTAAATTGCGCCATTAGACAAAAAGAAATTCTAAGCGACAGCTGGGAAACATTAATTCCGGGTGGATATTTAATTTATTCTACGTGCACCCTCAACCGAATCGAGAATGAAGACATCATGCTCTGGGCGATGGAAACGTTTGGGGCAACCCCTGAAAAATTTGACATGCCGGATAGAGTTTCCCCGGATAGAAATAACCTCGGTTGGTATTGCATTCCGGGGGTTTCTGAAAGTGAAGGTTTTTATTTGTGTGTGCTTAAAAAACCACCCGAAGATCTGAATACTAAGAAAAAATATCGATCAACATTGAAAAAGATCAGTCTGTCGCAGGATATGTTGGAATTTATAGCATCCGACAAGTCGGTATTCTACCAAAGGGATGAATGGATCTACGCACTCCCATTGGCGCAAGAGGAAAGGATGCTCATTGTACAATCTCATCTCAGAGTTTTGAAGTTTGGTGTCGCCTTGGGACAGGTTACTAAAAAAGGAATCATTCCATCAGAGGAACTGGCATTGTCAACCAATCTGTTGCCTCAAAACAGTACTGCGACAGAACTAACTCTGAATGAAGCACTTAAGTACCTCAAGGGTGAAACATTTTCATGCTCAGGAAAAGATGGCTGGAATTTAGTCACCTACAAAGGACAGGGACTCGGATGGATCAAACAAATAGGTCGAAGATTCAATAATAATTATCCGAAAGAGTGGCGTATCAGAATGAAAATTGAGACATGATTAAATCTAAGGTAATTTTATACACAGGAATAATTTGGTTGGCAGTCAATTCATGCGTCGAACCGAACCAAGGAGGCAAACGCTTCGTTTTCTCAAATCCGGAAGACACCTCTACGCGTGTTTTGGAGAGATACAAATACTACATTGACACTCCCGTTTGCACAGATGAAGCAGTGAGTGGATGTTACAAAGGTGTAGAATTTGTGGATCAGGAATATGCAGAAAAATTGCACCTCACAGGTACTGACATCGCTCACAATTATTCCAATCTGATCTCAAGATATGTGGGGAATCACCTCAAAAAACTTTACCGTGAAGGAAAATACTCCAAAGTGGATCTCAA
>JBEGVI010000087.1:0-14995 GCA_041178485.1 Bacteroidota bacterium
TTGAAATTTTCTATTGGCTAAAATAGACTTTTTAAAGTCCAAAAAGTATCGCAAAATTCATTTCTTATTAACATTTAAAGAATACAAATTAACTAGTTTTAGCTTATGCAAATGAGAATAGTGTTCTTTGTTCTGATGGCCACGAATTGTGTACATGGACAAATAATTTCCTATTATGGTCACCGAGGGTGCAGAGGACTTCTGCCGGAAAATAGTATCCCCGCCTTTCAAAAAGCACTCGAGCTGGGTGCTGACGGAATCGAACTCGATGTGGTGGTAAACAAAGACAAGCAATTGGTAGTCTCCCATGAACCTTATTTCAAAAAAGAATTCTGCTCAGATTCAACAGGTAGTTCAATCACCGATGAAGGGAAATACAACACGTACCACCTGACTCAGAATGAGATCCGAAAATTTGATTGCGGTTCAAAAGGAAATACGGGTTATCCGGAACAGAAGGCACTGGCGACAACAAAACCTTTGCTCCGAGAAGTATTTGAACACGTGAATCTCGAGGGTAAAACCTTATTGCTTGAGGTAAAATCAGAGACCAGAGAATATGGGATTTCACAACCCGAGCCCAAAGAATTTGCTCAACTTGTTTACAAGGAGGCGCAACAACTTTCGAGAGAAGTAAAAGTCTATTTCATGAGTTTCGACCCTCGGATCCTGGAAGAACTTAATGCTCTCGACAGTACGATTAAAGCTGTTTACCTCACCTACTCACCGCTGAAAAATGCCCGTAAATTACTCAAAGAAATCTCGATTAAACCTGATGTGCTTGGTATGTTCTATCCAACTATTTCAAAAAGAGAAGTGGCCTACCTAAAAAAATGTGACATTTCAACCTTTGCATGGACTGTAAACGAGCAGGAAATTTCTCAAAAACTCATTTTAAAAGGTGTCAAAGGAATTATCACTGATTATCCGGATCGAGTGCACAAGTAAACTCTATTAAGAGCAATTGAGCTGGACAGTGCAACATTATTTTTGAAAAACTTAATTCTAAAGTATTTAAACTCGTTTGAAAAATCAATCTAAATGCTCGCAAAAAAGAGTGTTTTGAAAGTCATGAGGCACACTTAAACCCGATAGAATTACACTTCCACACATTCGAGCAATTATAAATTGGCATGTTAGGAATTTTGATTCGGGTTAACACGAAATAATAAAACCTCACAACTTAAAACCAAAAATCCTAATTCTTAACAAAACGGAATGATTTTTTCAATCCGCTGATCCGAAGATTATAAGCGCCAGATGATAAATCCGTCAACCAAACTGAATTATTATCAGCCGAAAACCTACCTTTCTTTACCACAACTCCCTCACTGTTATACAACTGAAATGCTTTTCCAATATATTGCGGTGGTAACGAAATATAAATTTCTTCACCGGCTGGATTTGGATAGATTACCACCACTGAATTTCCTTTTGGCGTATCGGCAGAATTGATATCAATAAATACAGCGGAAGATATACATGAACCACCCGCAGATCCAACGGTGTAACTTCCTGAACTATTCGCAATCAAATATGGATTCGTTGCCCCGAAGATAGGGTTGCCATTCAAATACCATTGATACGTTCCGCTAGTACCTTGAGCGAATAATGTGTCACCTGAAACTTGAATGGATAGAGATGTTGCAACGAACACCGAGAAGGTTTGCGTTACCTGTTGACCTGTCAGCATGTCAGTGATTATAAGTTGATTGGTGCCCGCATTCTGGGTTCCAACAATTACTGAACTTGTAGTTTCACCATTCAAACTCCAAACATAAGTTAAACTGTCTGAACCACCAGTAATAATTGGTTCAACTGAGATCTGCTCTCCCTCACAGACAAAAATATCTGGAATGGTAAATGTTAAATTGGTCTTGAGGATTGTGAATTCATCTAAAACGGAACCATTCATGTGAAGATACTTGCCATCTAAACGATTTCTGTAAATATCCAAAATGAAAGAACCACAGGCCTCACTTCCGCCGTCCACAAATTCCATGATTGGGTGATTTAATGCGGGTGCATCTTCCTTACTTCCTGAATTTCCACACACTACATATACTGTTCCATCAGGTGTGGTTGATAGACCATCTTTCATGTAGGCATTCCCTTGCCCGTAGTTTCCGTTTGAGCCATCTTTAAGCATCGTTAACGGATCATAAGTGTCAGAGTAACCATAATGTCCGTGTATGAGTTTACTTCGCTCAAACACATGACTATGCCCGCAAATAACCAGGTCGATATCGTAACTCTCCAGCAAGGGGACGACCTTTTCACGCATGGCTTTCATTACCTGTTCGTACAAGTCATCACTGTCATGAGAACCCTTTGAGTAGGGAGGCTGATGAAAATAAGCGATGGTGAATGTGCGATTATTTTGAGATAAATCCTGCTCAATCCAGGCTTTCATTTGATTGATACCGTCAAACGTTTGCGTAAAATCATACACCTCAGAATTCAGTGACAAGAAGTGTACATCACCGTAATCAAATGAATAGAACAATTCATACTGAGAGGGATAGCCCCCAGCCTCCGCTTCCGTAGGCACATGTACCAAATCATAATAAGGCCCCTCATGATCATTGAAATCAATATTGGTGTATGGCACACCAAGAAATGTACTCTGTTGCCATATTGTATTGTAATCATGGTTCCCGGGACTTGGCCAGAAAGGTAGCCAATGAAACACATCCGAGAAACCGTTCAATTCGAAAAGTTTGGTTTGATATTCTTCATCTTTACCATCGTTGTATACATTATCCCCCAACCAGATCCAAACGTCTGTTTTGGCTGAATCGTCGAAATTCATGTAGGAATTCTTAACTGCTACTTGTTCCGAATTTCCTTTACCAAAATCACCAATGGCCCAAACCCTTGTGGGTATAGGTGTTCCAGGAACCGGATTCGTCCTGAAATGGTACTGCGCCGAAGGTATCGTGAATTCAGTAATGCTATTTCCAACCGAATAATAATACAGTGTCGACGGAGCTAAATTTGTCAATTTAATAGTATGCTCAGTGGTGTTGTTATTTAACACCACACTCTGTAAGAGATTGCTACTGTCTGTACCAAATAAAACTTTAGAATTGGTATTCGAACTTGTTCGCCATTTTATCACAACGGAATTTTCCGTAGGAGACTGCAGATAGGGTCCACGTAAAAGATTTTGCGAGAAGAGCGTGGAAAGTGACCCGGAAAGTAAAAGAATTGTTAATAAAAAGGATTTCATAGGTTCAAAAAAATCAGTTTTCTTCTAACAAATTTCACACTTTTCAATGAATGCAGTTTAAAGCAATTATTACTGAATCATTATGCTTTACCTAAAACTCGAATCACGAAATAGATAATCATTTAATAAAAATGTAAACGTGATTTCACCCACATTTCATCCAGTTGAATTAATTTAACAGCATGAAAAAAATCACTACTTCATTACTCGTATTCCTTTTTAGCATAAAAGGCATAAGTCAAACAAGCGTGAGTCCGCTTGAATGCATTGCACCCTTCTACCATGGCGTTGCCTCCGGAGATCCGTTGCAAGACAGGGTAATCATCTGGACAAGGGTTACACCCCAAGATTTTTCGGACCAACCTTTAGTGAGTTACAAAATGGCCACAGACAATGCATTCACGAACATTGTGGCTCAAGGAAGTTTTCAAACGGATGCAAGCCGTGATTTTACTGTAAAAATAGACGTTTCCGGACTGCAGCCAAACACCTTTTATTATTACGAATTCGAATACAATGGTCAATACAGTGCGGTTGGCAGAACAAAAACCTTACCTGCAGGAGACATCGACAACGTGCGGCTGGCTATTGTTTCTTGTGCCAATCTCGAGGCCGGTTACTTCAATGTATATGAAGCCATTAACGAACGCAATGATGTAGATGCGGTACTCATGTTGGGAGATTACATTTACGAATATGAAACGGGTGGATATTCGCCTAACCCGAACATTGACCGCACCTGGGAACCGGATCAGGAAATTGTCGCTCTTTCAGACTATCGTATGCGTTATTCGAGTTACCACATGGACCAGTCGCTCAGAAAACTGCATCAAAATTTTCCATGGATCTGTGTATGGGATGACCATGAAACGGCCAATAATTCGTTTTCTTCAGGCGCCGAAAACCACGATGCCACGGAGGGTGACTGGTTCGTACGAAAAGAGAATGGCAAACAGGCATTTTTTGAATGGCTGCCCATCCGTCCGAAAGCGGAAGGCAATACACAGATTTTCCGGTCGTTTGAATTCGGTAATCTTGCCAATATCATCATGCTGGATACAAGGTTGGAAGGACGCGATGAACAAGCAGCGGTTGGCAGTGCTCAGATCAATGATACACTTCGGACCATTCTCGGTCAGGAACAATTCAATTGGTTGAAAGATGAGTTGAGCACAAGTACACAAACGTGGAAAATTTTAGGGAATCAGGTGATGATGGGTGAGATTAACATATTCGGAACACCAATAAATACGGATGGATGGGACGGATACCCTGCTGAACGCAGAAGACTCTACGACCACCTCGAACAGAACAGCATTTCCAATTTTGTGGTAGCGACAGGAGACATCCATACGAGCTGGGCGATCAATCTTGAAAACAACAGTTACCCTGTGGGTGTCGAATTCGTGACACCAAGTGTCACTTCCCCTGGTATTCCAATTAATGCAGGTAGTTTTCTAACTTTAGAGAATCCGCATTTGAAATACGTCGAACTAACGAAAAAAGGCTTTGTTATACTGGATATTAGTACCGAAAAAGTACAAGGAGACTGGTATTACATGAATACCATTGATGAACAAAGTTCAGCCAACAGTTGCCAGAAGTCCTATTTTACGAATTCAGGTTCCAATACACTTGTTTCCACCACAACGCCGAGTGTTGGTCATGGATCTTTCGGAACAGGCCTTGTGGATCCGTGCAATCGATTCGCAGCTGTATCTGATCTGAGCGCTCACGTTGTCGGAATCTATCCCAACCCGAGCGTAAACTACATGTACGTACAACTCTTCACCAAAGAACCGCTGAAGTGGAGATTAATTGCAAAAAATGGGACTGAGGTTGATTTCGCTCCGGTTGGTGAAAAAACGGATCACAACGGAATTTCAACACTTATTTTCGATGTCTCAGGACTGTCAGGTGGGATGTATACGTTGATGTTCGAATCTTCAAAACAGGTAAAAACAGTTTCTTTTATCAAGCATTGATTCTATCTGATTAAGTTTACGTGTCCCATAATGATCTTCCGTTTGTTATCAGAAGTACTCTTAAAAACAATTTTCCAGGTGTAGGTACCATCTTCACACAAATTAACCTGATTTCTCGATTGTGACCAAGTTCCGTAACTTCCATCCCATCCGATGCTTGCATCTCTGGATTCAAAAATCAATTCTCCCCACCTGTTAAAAATATACAAGGTATATTCTTGTGGGAAGAACCCTGAGGTAAAAACAGGAGTAAATGTAGGGTTGTAGTCGTCTGCATCCGGAGTAAATGTATTAGGTACATAAAACAATAACTCGTCATTCACTGTAATTGTGGAAAACGCGGTATCCGTGCAACCCAAAGCAGAAACAGCAATCAACGTGACAGTGTAGTCGCCAGCTTCCTCCGGAAATAAATAAACAGGATGTTCATCTGAAGAAACGTCATTTTCAGATCCGAAAAACCAAGAATATGAAACTGCACCCGATGACTCATTGTAAAATTCGACTTCTGTGTCAAGCACCGTTAATACAGTCTGATTTGAGGAAAATTGGGCTATTGGAGGGGCCTCAACACAAATCAAATCAATAATGAGGAGTGTAGATGAGCATTGTTGAGTATTGGTCGTTGTTAAGGCGATATCGTAACACCCAGGCTCAGTAAAGTAAACCGGTATGGTCCCGCATCCACTGATGATTTCTCCTGAACTGATTGACCATTGGCATGATACTGCATCTGGAGTTGTGTTTGTAAGATTTGTGGAAAATGGTGCACATCCGAGCACGGCATCCGGCACAAAAGACACTTCTGGGTTGGGGTGAACTGTAACAACTACTTCGTCCGTATCTATGCATCCATTGGCCGATGTACCAGTTAGCGTATAATTCGAATTTCCTACAACCGGGAAAAACAATACACCATTCGAAACACCATCACTCCATGAATACATCGTCGCGCCAGAACCACTTAGTGCGACACTCGATCCATCGCATACACTCACATCATTGCCAGCAAAAACATCGGGTAATGGATAGACGGTCAGTGTTACGATATCCGAATTTACACAGCCATTTTCATCTGTACCCGTCACAGTGTAATCAGTATCGCCCAAAGGGGGGTAAAAAGAAACACCATTCACTACAGAATTAGACCAAGAATATAACAACCCTCCAGTTGCAGATAAGGTAAAATCTAGGCCTTCACAAGCTGACTGATCAGGTCCTGCACTAATGGGTGGCAAGGGATTTACTGTTACGGTAACTTGAGTTGTAGAAGTACATCCTTCAGCTGAAGTACCTGTTATAGAATAAGTTGTAGACTGACTAGCGGCAAAATTGACAGCTGAGCCGGTATTTGCGCTGATACCGGAATTCGGAGTCCAGCTGTAAGTATTTGCTCCAGATGCATTTAGAACTGTAACTTCATTTTGACATATAGATACATCCTGTGACATTACAACAGGATTTGCATTAATAATTATCGTCATTGTTGCCGTGGTTGCACAGGAATTCGGATCAGGAGTGAACGTGTAAATTTGAGAGCCGACGAACGCTGTGGAAACCAATGACGGAGACCACGATCCACTTATACCATTTAATGAGGTAGAGACCAGTGTCGGAGGAACGTCACCTGTGCACAAAGGGGCTATTTGATCAAAGAGAGGGAGCACCTCACTCAGCACATTCACAGATATTGTAAACGGTGGCCCAACACAAGTTCCGGCATCACCTGAGGTAGGCGTAACAGTATATAAAACTTGTTGACTTCCCGGTGACGCTGTTGTTAGTGTCTGACTGATCGATGTTTGTCCGATAGAAACTGCTGATTCACCGCTCACATTGAGGTTGTCATCCACAATCCAGGTGTAAGTTGTTCCAGTTGGAATCAAATTAGGTGCACCTGTTGAAGGAGTTATGTTAAAAGGCTCTCCATTGCAAATAGAGACGGTTTCGTTGCCAATAAACGGCACAGGATTTACTGTTGGACTGAACGTTTTAACACACGTAACACCATCAATTGTAATAGTTACTGATATTGTATTCGGTGATGTAAATGTCAAAGGAATATTGCTATTATTTGTGGCCTGAGTGGAAAATATTTGTCCATTTCCACTGTCGACGTTCACGGTTATTCCTGGTGGGGGAGTTACCAGCCAGGCATAAGAGACACCTGAAGGACCGGGATTTGGCAAGGCTTCAAAATTGAGGTCTGCTACAGAACACTGAGCACCCAATGGAGCAATTCGTTGGGCACCTAAAACGGTTATTGACATGGTTGTGCTTGTTGCACATTGCCCGGAATTGGGTGTAAACGTGTAAACGGTTGTTCCAGGAGTGGCAGCTGAGAAAGATGGTGTCCATATTCCAGATACTCCGTTGTTTGAAACAAAAGGCAAGGTAGTGACTGGATCATACTGGCAGACATAATTAACAGGAGTAAATTCTGGTGCTGTTCCTGTATTCACATTTACCGTTACCATTTCAGTCAAAATGCATCCCGTAGCTGTATTCGTAGCAGTGACAGTATATGTAGTTGTTGAGGCAGGCGTTGCAATCACAGATGCACCGGAGTTGGAACTCAAACCGTTGGACGGCGACCATGTATAATTAAAAGACGTGCTTGTTCCACAATTGGCTGTAATCCCGGAACCCAAGGACCCTGATGATGGCCCCCAATTGCTGGTATATACATATGTTCCGGACGGGTTTGCAATTCTCACTCTATTTTCACTGTTGAAAGAAGTACCTGAAGTATAAGTCAAAGTAATTACGTCACCTGTGGATACAAGAAAATTTATGTTGTTTGAGCTGCCAGAGGAAAGCGTATAGTTTCCATACAGCACACCATTTATAAATAAATTAACATTGGCCCCACCTTGCCAGCCATCCCCGTATGAATCCTGAAGATTTAGAGTGTAGGTACAAGGCAAACTTGCGGTCGCAGAGGCGGTTAAATTTACGGATTGACCTGTACAAATGGTTTGATCATTTATCGGAGCAATGGAGTACGGTGAGGAAATACTATGTGTAGTCGAACAGCTCAGTGAGGCGTCTCCAACTGTGAATGTCACTGATGCGGGAAGAGTGGTCGTAGCAGGATCGAAGATACCATTGGATGAATTCACTCCGGGTCCACTGAAAACTCCAGTCAAGGAGGTTGAATTATCAAGATCTATAGGGCCTGATCCTGGACAAATCTGTGGGGCAGTCCAAGAGGAATTACAAGTGGGTGGAGGAACATTCAATGTCTTCTTACAACAATACCGGCCAAACCAAGTAGTGAAGCCCCCCCCAAGATTGGAAGAAGCTGAAGAACCAGAAATAGCCACCTGTGTTACAGGACCATTTGTTGTAATGACAAGGGTAAAACACTGAGAGGGGTTTCCATTGTTTAAGAAAGTCGGCACATTTGGATTGTCATCCCATTCACCCCATTGTACCGTATTTGAATTGATCTGATTGAAATTAATGGAAACACCGGTCGAATTACTCGTAAAAACAGGCGTCGTTGTACCGATAATCGTTCCTGATCCGGATGTTTGAACCAAAATCCCAGTTACCGCCGAACCTGCCCCATTGGAAACGGATTCACAATACTGAATTGTCACTTGATACTGGTTGTTCCCGAGATATACGTTGGAAATAACAGATGCAGTCATTTGATCGCATGCGACGGAATATGTTGGAGCAAAGATTACACTTACAACCAATGATATAGGGAGAAATAATTTAATCATAATTTCATAAACTTTTCATGATAAACCTTTAGTGATGTCGTTATTCGAAGATGATAAACTCCGGCCTTCAGAAATTCATTAAATTGAAGGTGCTGACCAACCGTGCGGATGTCTTTGAGTAAGCTTCCTTTTGAATCTATTATTTCAACACGTTGTATAACATCGCCATTTAATATTTCAATTCCGAAATCTTCTGTTGCCGGGTTTGGGTAGATTCTGACTGAAGGGAACACTTTCTCATCAACAGTTATACTTTGAAGCACTAACAGTGTATCCCTAATCAAGGCAACAAAAGAATCATCCAGGTTGGGAGAATCCAAAATTTCATTGAAATAATAAAGTCCCGTTCTGTTTGTCCCACAAAGCGAAAGCCTATCTCCATTAAGATGAAGTGAATAGCCTTCAGCGATACCACTCAATGGAGCAACAGGAATGCGATAATTCCACAAGATTTCACCTGTATCTTTATTCATTTTTACCAATGCTGGAGCGCGGAATCCAGATGTAGCAATTGAAGTCTCATTCAAAAACATGTTGCCCCCGTTGAGTAAAAAGAACGGATTCTCAGAACCGTTTAGTGCAATATCCTCAACCACATCATTTTCGGTTCCTCCTGCAGTGCCAGCCCATAAAACATTGCCGTTGATATCAAATTTGACAAAAAATGCATCCATGAAACCCGAACTAACAAACGAAATAAAGGGGCTTACTTCCAAATTCATCTCATATTCGCCACCCACATATACCTCACCGTTATCTGTAACCAACTGAGAAATGCCATGGGATTGCACTGAACTATTCAACGTCCTTGCCCAGTTTAAACTACCGTTGGCATCATATGAGGCTATGAAAGCGTTATGATCACCTTGCACATCAGACAATGACAGTCCTTCCAAAACGGTTCCATTGCCATAACTCCCTGTAATGTATATATTTCCAAATTTATCACTACCAGCTCTTCTTGCATTTGTTCCAGTGCCATTACTGGTTCTAACCCATATTGATTGAAATGTGACAGGATCGATCTTAGCCAGAAAGGAATTAAAACCCAACGGCGCCAAGTACTCTTGCTGATCTATACTCATTACATCGTAAAACTCACCGCAGACAATTATATATCCTTGATCAGTAAAACGAACATCGTGTATTTCCGATGAATATGAATTCAAAACCCATGTATTCTGAACGTTACCCAATGTGTCTAATATGAGCACAAAACCAGTTTTCAATCCTGAATTCACCAAAGTGTCATTCACAACAAAAAGTGTATCAGAAAATGTTCCAGCCACTAAAACTGAATCTCCTTTTACACACATTGAAGAAACCTTTAATTCAGAGGAGCACGACCAACTTTTCAGAAAAGATATTGTTCCGTCCTGATAGTGCTTGCTCAGATACAAAGCCTTCCGTGAAGGAGAATTAGCGCTGTTCAATCCGATAAACACTTCTCCGGAGAATTGGCCAGCAACAAACAACGAACCAGTGCTGGAGAAACGATTGCAACGGGCAGAATGATCTGTTGTTCCATAATAGGAATTCAGTTGCTCCAATACTTGACAACATAGCACATTTGTCCATATGAAAAATATTAACAACGAAAAATACCTGTTCTTTTTAGAAGCGTCATTCACGTCCCAAAAGTAGAGCGCCCGTGAACCATATTCGTGTTGTTAGATATAGACAATCAATAGACTAATGTTCATAGAAGCTTGAAATACATAACTTTCTGAACAGGAACTTCCAAAGCTTAAACTATTTCGTGAAAAGTGCAGTGTATTCCGGAAAACTAATTTTGTAAATACCAACTTTGAAGTTATCTTTAGCGTCAAAATAGAAAAAACAAGACTATGTTCGATAAGAATGAATTCAAAAAGTATGCGACGAAACATCATGGCATCAACAGCATGTACATGCAACATTACATTGAATCTTCGCTTACACCCTATATTATTGAGGAGCGTTCCCTGAATATGACACAAATGGATGTCTTTTCAAGGCTCATGATGGACCGAATCATCTTCCTTGGAACCGGAATTGATGACTATGTGGCGAATATTATCAACGCCCAGTTGTTGTTCCTTGAATCTGTAGATCCAAACAAAGACATCCAGATATACCTCAACTCGCCGGGTGGATCGGTATATGCCGGATTGGGAATTTATGATACCATGCAATACATCAAACCGGATGTCGCTACAATTTGTACTGGAATGGCTGCTTCAATGGGAGCAGTGCTCATGTGTGCCGGTGCGGAAGGAAAACGTTCTGCCTTGAAACATGCACGCGTCATGATCCACCAACCACTCGGAGGAGCACAAGGTCAGGCTTCTGATATTGAGATCACTGCGCGTGAGATCCAAAAGCTTAAAAAAGAACTTTATGAGATCATCGCACATCACTCCAATCAAACGTACGATAAAGTATGGGCAGATTCTGACCGTGATTATTGGATGACTGCGGAAGAAGCCAAAGACTACGGCATGGTGGATGAAGTACTCATTCGCAATAAGAAATAAATTAACTTTGCAGAGAACACGTATGGTTCGGTGAAAACCGGACCATACCTTTCTTGAATAGTATGTCAAAAAAAGATACAGGTTGTTCCTTTTGCGGTAGAAGCAGAAACGAGGTAGGAATGCTAATTGCAGGTATTTCGGGACACATCTGTGAATCCTGTATTGACCAGGCGCATTCTATTGTTCGCGAAGAAGATGATCTGAACAAAAAGAAAAAGTCAGCCTCCTCTTTTGTGAACGTCCTTAAGCCGCAAGAAATTAAACGTCAACTCGACGAGTATGTGATCGGTCAGGAGGACGCCAAAAAGGTACTTTCCGTTGCGGTTTATAATCATTACAAGCGTTTAAACCAACCTGCGCTGAAAGATGAAGTTGAAATTGAAAAATCAAATGTCATTCTGGTAGGGAGAACAGGGACAGGTAAAACCTTATTGGCCAAAACAATTGCCAAAATGCTGAATGTACCTTTCTGCATTGCAGACGCTACCGTTCTTACAGAAGCAGGGTATGTGGGTGAAGATGTGGAGAGTATTCTGTCGAGACTTTTGCAAGCATCCGATTATAATGTTGAATCAGCCCAACAAGGAATTGTTTTTATTGATGAAATTGACAAGATCGCACGCAAAAGCGACAATCCATCCATCACACGTGATGTTTCCGGTGAAGGTGTTCAACAAGCCCTTTTGAAATTGCTTGAGGGCTCCGTTGTGAATGTTCCACCTCAAGGAGGAAGGAAACATCCGGAACAGAAAATGCTTCAGATCGACACCAAAAACATTTTGTTTATCTGCGGTGGAGCATTTGACGGCATCGAAAAACTCATCGCCTCACGTGTCAACAGACAAACCATTGGATTCTCGAGCACAACAGAAGAGCGTATCGACTCCGAAAGCTTATTAAAATACATCAATCCAACTGACATTAAAACATTTGGTCTCATCCCTGAACTCATCGGCCGCTTTCCGGTTCTCACCTATCTGGAGCCTTTGGATGCAGCAAGTCTGAGAAGAATACTTACTGAACCGAAAAATGCGCTTGTAAAACAATACGTACGTCTATTTGAAATTGATGGCGTCAGGCTACATTTAGATGCAGAAGTTCTGGATTTTATTGTCAAAAAAGCGATCGAATTCAAATTGGGAGCCCGGGGATTGCGTTCGATCTGCGAGGCGATCCTCAACGATGCGATGTACGAACTTCCATCCAAAAACGAAAGTGAATTTCGCGTGACGCTAAACTATGCTGAAGCACAGTTCTCCAAATCAAAAATTGCGAAATTAAAAGTGGCGTAAGTTGCTATTAGAGCCGCACTCCCAACAGACAAATGTCATCGGTCTGTCTGTTTGTTCCTTTCCAATCTAGTAGTTCAGATTTCAAAATTTTCTTTTGTTGAGAGGCATCCAATGAAACCAACGTTCGGAGTCGTTCATGAAGCCTCTTTGAACCGTATCTTTTTGATTTAACTCCACCAAATTGATCATGAAAACCATCCGAACCCAAGTAAAGCATATCGCCTGAATCATACGAGACGATATGAACATCAAATTTTCTTGTTTTCTCTATCTGCCAACCTCCTAGCGGAAATTCATTGCCCTTGACCAATTCCGAAGTACCATCTTGACTCACGATTAGCAATTTATTTTTGGCACCAGAGAAATAGAGTTCCTTACGCTTACGGTTAATACAAACAAGAGAAACTTCAGCCCACTCATTGTCATAAACTGCATCAGCCTCATTGTGAAAACATTCCAGGAACTTTCTATCTACCTCCGCTAAAATTTCTGCAGGATTTAAGCCTCCCTTCGTCATAATAGCATATTGGAAAATATTCATTAGAAGCACGGAAAGCATTGATGCAGATAATCCGTGACCCGTACAATCCCCAACGACTATAAAATCAAAATGATCACGTTTGCCCACCCAATAAAAATCACCAGAGACAAAATAAAGAGGTTCATAGAGAAGAAAATACTCATTAAAGGACCTCTTAAAATGGCGGTCTTTAGGGAAAATAGCGCTCTGAATGAGTGACGCATACTTTACTCCGGATATTAAATCAGCATGCTCGATTGTTTCTGACAAAATTTCAATTTAAGTGCCACAAAATTATCTCTGGAAACAAAATGAAATGTTCACCTATCATTAAGTTTAAAATAAATCAAGTACACGCTCTATTGTTATGGAATACATTTGCCAGAATACAAAGTAGAATTATTCGAAAATAATTAACAGTACTTTAATTTATGTTTTAGAAAGAAGATGCACCTTTGACCTCGTATTCTTTTGAAAACGAAATGAAAATTTTCAATGTCAGTCTTTTAACTTCCTTGGTTTTTTGGGGAAATTTGCATTCACAGACATTGATTATCAATGAAGTTTCCAATGGCCCTGCTGGAAACCAAGAATATGTTGAATTTGTTGTAGTAAGTGATAATGCAAATTATAACTGCAACAGTACAACTCCACCCTGCATTGATATCAGAGGTTGGATATTCGATGACAACAGTGGATACCATGGTGCAGCAGGAATTGCAGCCGGAGCAGTTCGGTTTTCACAAGACCTTCTTTGGTCTTGCGTACCCTTAGGAACTATTATATTGATTTACAATAATTCAGACCCTAACAGCTCTTTACCAGCTCCCGATTTAACACTTGCTGATGGTAATTGCGCAATTGTGGCACCTATCAATAACACATCGCTTTTTGAATCAAATGCCACGACCCCTGGTGCTGTTGCTTGTTCCTACCCCACTATGGGATGGATCAATGGCGGGAATTGGAACAATACTCTTCTTGCAAATTCAGGAGATTGCGCGCGCATCGTGAACCTTGAAGGATGCGAGGTATTTTCTCTCTGCTGGGCAACTGCAAATCAAAATAATCTAATTTATTTTAGTTCTGGGGGAACAGGCGCAGACAATGTGTGGTATTTTAACAATGGTGATCCCAATACTCAAAGCAACTGGACAGAAGGTTGTGCTGATGTAACTACATGCGGTTCGAATCTTCAAACACCAGGTGCTCCGAACAATTCATTAAATGCTTCTTACATAGCGCAATTCAACAACGGCTGTGCACCGATCCCACCACTAACGATTTCTTCAACTTTTACAAATCCTTCATGTGGTTGCGATGGAGCTGCTTCTGTAACAGCAAGCGGCTCAATTCCAGGGTACGTTTATGAATGGTTCGATGAAACTATGAATCCAATTGGCCAGTCAACCTCAACTTTATCAAATCTATGCGCAGGCACTTACATTGTTAGGGTTATTTCGAGTATTGAGTGTATAGAGATGGCGACGATTACCCTTACGAATACGAGTCCTTTGACATTACCCACGTTTGACCAAATACCCCCAATATGTGAAGGGAATTCGTTTTCATTACCTCCTGTATCCAACAATGGGATATCCGGTAACTGGTCGCCTGCAATAAACAACAGCGCTTCCACAACATACACCTTTACTCCTTCTGCAGGACAGTGTGCTACAACTGCAACAATGACCATCGCAATCAATGCTCCCACTG
>JBEGVI010000088.1:0-21699 GCA_041178485.1 Bacteroidota bacterium
GTTAATATTGCATTACAAATTCAACAACTATGAAAGGTAATTTAAAGTTTTTCGCACTCGGCATTCTCGGTGGCATGTTGCCATTCGGTGCCTTTCTTCTCATGAGTGGACCTTTTTCAGGTTTAAAGCTTTCGGATCGTGTAATTGATGGTAACAGAAACTACAATGCAAGAGCCGTATCTCTGAACGGCACTGGAATCACGGCGCCAGATTTTATTGAAGCTTCTGAAAGTACGATCAATTCTGTGGTGCACGTTACCACCAAAGTAGTTCAGACCTCCTTTCAGCGGGATCTGTTTCAGGAGTTCTTCTATGGTCCGGGAGCTGGCGGACGTGAATTCAAACAATACGGCTCCGGATCCGGATCAGGCGTAATTGTGTCTTCAGAGGGATACATCGTCACCAACAATCACGTGATTGAAAATGCCAGTGAAATTGAAGTAATCCTGAACGACAACAGTAAATACACGGCTAAACTTATAGGTACAGATCCTTCCACAGATATTGCGGTTTTGAAAATAGAAGGATCAGGTTTTCAATCTATCCCACTGGGCAATAGCGACGACCTCCACATTGGCGAATGGGTTCTTGCTGTAGGCAATCCATTTAATTTAACCAGCACCGTTACGGCAGGAATCGTATCAGCGAAAGCGCGAAACATCAACCTTTTATCAGACCGGACAAACGAGAATGTTGTGCCAATTGAATCTTTCATTCAAACGGATGCCGCAGTCAATCCGGGAAACAGCGGCGGTGCTCTTGTTAATACAAAAGGTGAATTAATCGGTATCAACACTGCGATTGCTTCTCAAACCGGAAGTTATGCGGGATACTCTTTTGCAGTCCCCGTCAATCTCGTTCAAAAAGTAATGCGAGATCTTATTGACTATGGAATTGTTCAACGAGGTTACCTGGGAGTACAGATAGCAGACATCAATCAGGAAATCAAGGAAAAAAATAGTCTGCCAAACACAAAAGGCGTTTACATTGCCAAAGTGAACGAAAACGGTTCGGCTGAAAAAGCAGGCTTGAAAGACGGTAACGTTATTTTGAAAATCGGATCGAAAGAAGTGAACTCTGTTTCGGAACTTCAGGAAGAAATCGGAAAAAGGCGTCCAGGCGATAAAGTAACGCTTACGATTCGAAACAAATCAGGTGAAGAGGAGATTAAAGAGCTTGTGCTCAGAAACCGTGAAGGTGAAACTACGCTGATGTCAAAAGAGGAAATTACGAAAAATGTTGCGCTGGGTGCTACATTCACAGAATTGAGCGCCAAGGAGAAAAAAGAGCTCAATGTTTCCTATGGAGTTAAAATTACTTCCCTCAATGCGGGTAAATTAAAATCCATTGGACTGCAACAAGGGATGGTGATCACAAAAATAAACAACGAGCCGATTGAATCCGTGGAGCAACTCACGAACAAACTCAACGGAGTAAACAGAGGTGTATTGCTTGAAGTGTTATCTCCGAGTGGCAAAAAAGATTACTACGGATTCGGTCTCTGAGGTTAACTATTTGTAAAATATTAAAGTAGAAAGCCGGCCTGCGTCGGCTTTTGTTTTGATGTGAATTAGCAGTGTTGACAAAAGTTTGCAAAAATAGTAGCTGTTTTTTTTGGAAATCATTTTCGTTTGGTCGTAACTTTGTCATCTATTCGCCGTTTATCCGATAGTATTAATTTAATAGTTAGGTAACCTTAAAGAATGAGACAATTAAAAATTACCAAATCGATTACCAATCGCGAAAGTCAGTCACTTGACAAATATCTTCAGGACATTGGTAAAGAAGAGTTGATAACCGCAGAAGAAGAGGTAGAACTCGCAAGAAGGATCAAGCAAGGCGATCAGAGAGCACTTGAAAAATTAACCCGCGCAAACCTTAGATTCGTTGTTTCTGTTGCAAAACAGTATCAAAATCAAGGCCTTACACTTCCTGACTTAATCAATGAAGGAAATCTCGGTTTGATAAAAGCTGCACAGAAGTTTGATGAAACGAGAGGATTCAAATTCATTTCCTACGCTGTTTGGTGGATCAGGCAATCTATTCTTCAAGCATTGGCAGAGCAGGCACGCATTGTTCGTTTGCCACTGAATCAAGTTGGTTCATTAAACAAAATAAACAAGGCATTTTCCAGACTTGAACAGGAATTTGAACGCCCCCCATCTGCTGAAGAACTGGCAGAGGCTTTGGAGGTACCTGAAGACAAGATTAAGGAAAGTCTTAATGTTTCGGGACGCCACGTTTCTATGGATGCACCACTCTCTACTTCCGAAGATGGTGGTACATTGATGGATGTCATGGCCAATTCCGATGCTCCGAAAGCAGATCATGCACTTATGGCAGAATCTCTTCAAAAAGAAATCGAGCGTTCATTGAGCACACTCACCGATAAGGAGCGAGAAATCATCAGACTGTTTTTTGGAATCGGAATGAACCACGGACTCACACTGGAAGAGATTGGAGCGAAATTCAACCTTACACGCGAGCGTGTTCGACAGATAAAAGAAAAAGCAATTAGACGTCTGCGCCACACCTCCCGAAATAAACTCTTGAAGGCCTATTTAGGATAATCAATACGGAAAAGGCTGTCTGCAAAAGTAGACAGCCTTTTCTTCTTTAATAAATTAATCATCAATACATTAAACTAAAAAATGGAAGCTGCTGTAGGTTACGAAAAAGAACTTAAATCTCATGTACAAAAAGAACGTGCTGCTGTTAAACTGGCAAGCAAAGTCGGTGAACTACTCTATGATAAAGGGATTGAACTAGTTCTTTTCAGACATCATTTAACTGACATTACTATTTCTGAACTTTTAAACCTGCATGAATATGCCAGAACAGTTGTAAATAAACCCATCGATGTATTTACCTCCTCTGAACTTGCCGAAGAAATTTCAACGATGGACCTTGCTCCCTCCAAATTAGACATTGGCAAACTATCCAGTGAATGGATTGCAGAACAGAATACGTACGGCAGTAAAGCCGCATTTTTAAAGGATAAACTTGCGGGATTTGGTGTTTCTTCCGGTAGAACAATCGAACCTCGTGATGTTGTACTCTATGGCTTTGGTCGAATCGGACGACTTGCAGCAAGAGAGTTAATTAAACAAGCAGGAAAAGGCCAACAACTCCGTTTAAGAGCTATCGTTACTCGTGGTTCGTCTGATGCAGATATCATTAAAAGGGCATCGCTTCTCAGAAATGACTCTGTGCATGGTGCTTTCAAGGGTACCGTAATTGAAGACCTGGAAAATAAATCCATCGTGATCAATGGTCAAATCGTTCGAATGATCGACGCAAATAATCCGGAAGACATCGATTACACGCAATATGGAATAAACAACGCTCTGGTCATAGATAACACCGGTGTTTTCACTAACCGTGAAGCTCTCTCCCGTCACTTAAAAGCCAAAGGGGTTGCAAAAGTACTGCTCACCGCCCCGGGCAAAGAAATTCCAAACATCGTTTATGGAATTAATCAGAAAGACCTGGACATTGAAAATGAAACAATTTACTCTGCAGCCTCTTGTACAACGAATGCAATTTCACCTGTAATTAAAGTGGTAAATGACAATTTCGGTATTGTAAAAGGCCATATAGAAACAGTCCATGCCTATACCAATGATCAAAACTTGTTGGATAACATGCATAAAAAACCTAGAAGAGGTCGTTCTGCAGCAATTAATATGGTAATCACCTCTACTGGCGCAGGCAGTGCAGTAACAAAGGTGATCCCTGAAATGAAAGATAAATTAACCGCCAACGCAGTCCGTGTACCCACTCCAAATGGATCACTCGCCATTCTAAGCCTTGAGTTAAACCGACAAACGACTATTGAAGAACTGAATGCAGTATTGAGAGATGCCTCTTTAAACGGGGATCTTGTAAATCAGATTTACTATTCTTACGATCCTGAACTTGTGTCAAGTGACATTATTGGAAACACCTGCTGCTCTGTATTCGACTCACATGCTACCATCGTTTCGAACGACGGTAAAAACGTTGTGTTGTATGCGTGGTATGACAACGAATTTGGCTATACGAAACAAGTAATTCGTCTTGCCAAACACATTACTAAAGTACAACGAGCAATATATTATTGATCTTCCAAATCAACTAAAAAGGGGCTTAAATTTTTCTAAGCCCCTTTTTTTATTCCCTTGATTTGTAGTATAACCCTATCTATCGTATTCCCGCTGCTTTAAGGCATTTGCGAACTCGCTTCTCATGCGCTTCACGTTCTTCAGGCGTACGTGCAGGATCCTGAATTCTGAAAGCCTGGCATTTTTTGTCAACAATATCCCATCTTGCCATGAGTTTGTCGTCTGAGTTTCCTCCTTTTATTGCTTTATCAATTGAATCGTTGACAACAACACAATGGCAAAAATCCCATTGTTCTCCGTATTTCTTTTCAATTTTCGCTATTGACTCTTTCAACTCAGTGCTATCGGACAGAGTTCCGTCAGAAGTTTTAGACTTAACTACAGCCTCATCCAAACTTTGTTCCTTAACATTCAGATTTAAACCACATTCAGCACATTCGGCACAGACATTTTTTTCTTCCTGACAGGAATTAAGAAGGATGACAGCAATAAAAGGAAGCACGTAAAGTCTCATATTCAGATGGATGTAGTCACAAAAGTAAAACATACCTCAAAGGACAGACGTATTTCGTTTAAAGAGATATCAACAATTGACAGCTCAATTACATACTCTGAATCAGCTCATCTCCACCTCTGGCAATGGCCGCTTTTTCAATTCTAAGCTTTGAACCTTCTGAGTTAATAAGTACTGTAGTTTCAGCTACCTCAAGTATTTTTCCATGAATACCACCTATTGTAACAATTTTATCTCCGTGCTGAAGGTTTTCCCTGAACCGTTTTAATTCCTTTTGCTTTTTCGTCTGCGGACGAATCATAAAAAAGTAAAATACTACGACAACGAGTATTAACGGAATGAGCTGTTGCATAATTATCAGATATTTAATTATTTATTTTTAACGAAAGCTTTAATTGCCACCTCAGTAACTGAGGGCTCAGTGTTGGCTACAATTCTAACAGATTTTGTAATCACTCCCGTGGAGGTTCTCTCAGTATCGACTTCAGCAGTAATCTTTCCTTTTTCTCCTGGAGCAATCGGTTTTTCGGGTTTACTTGCAACGGTGCAAGAACAAGAGCCCTTCACTTCCGCAATAACGAGTGGAAACTTTCCGGTGTTTTCCACAATGAAAGTGGCTTTTACAAGCTCACCTTTGATTACCTCTCCTGCATCAAATACCGGATCCACCAAAAGAGACGTTTTGTTACCGACCTCTACAACCTCAGAATTGGTGCAAGCCGAAAACAAAAACAATGCGAATAAAATTCCAAACGTATATTTCATGTTTTATTAATTGATTAAACCTCTGCCTGATTTTTGAATCTTTTTTTCCTTTGTTAACCGCTCAATCGCTTTATCCAGAATTCCATTGATAAAGGTATTGCTCTTCGGTGTACTGTAAAACTTTGCTATTTCGATATATTCATTCAACGTCACCTTTGTGGGAATGCTATTGCACACCTGAAGCTCCGTAACAGCCATTTTCAGCAATATGATATCCATTTTTGCGATTCGGTCCAATTCCCAGTTATCGGTGAGCTGATCGATCAACACCTCATTCTCTTTATCCATCGAAACCGTCTTTCTGAGCAAGGTAAGTATAAACTCTTTCTCATCGTCATCCTTTTTGTAGAGCGGCAAGATTTCAGGTTTTTCCTCAGGCTTCATTGCTTTGATGGTTTTAAGAACCATTGAACACGCCAAATCTATATCGTCGAGCCAATGAATACTTTTTTCCTCAAAATAATTGTACAATAGCGGGAAATTGGCTATTTCTGTTTTGAACAGATCAAGCGCAAAACTTCGATCAGACTCAAAATCATCCTGCAAATTACTCATGTGGGTGATATACGTCTCACTCTCCCGAATTTGCAAAAACATCTTTCTGAACAGTTCACGTTTTTCATCTCCGATCCAGTTTATCTTTCGTTCTTCGGAAAGTTTTCTTAACTCAACGGATGCCTCGAGCAATTGAATCACGCGACTGTTTACGAGTTTCCGATTTGGCTCCAAATCTTCTTTGGAAGGCCGGATTTTTTTCTTGTTCTCCTCGATTCGGTGCTCAGCAATGGACTTCACTTCGGTGAATGTCAACAATAAATAGACATACAGATCGTACATGCGTTCAATCGCCTGTAGCAATTCTTTCTCAGTACGCGAAAAGTCTTCACCTCCCGACTGAAAAAAGGCATAAAGCGCCTGCAGTACTTTGATTCTAAGTTGTCTTCTGTTGAGCATTACATTGGAAGCTTTACCTTTCCGATTGACTCGATTCGTTCTTCAGCCATTTTATTTGCTATCTGGTAGGCCGGCGTGCCTTCACTTCTTGACCGTCGCACAATGTTGGCTATGGTTTGATAAATTTCCTCTGCCTTGCCCATCGCCCATTTGGAATCAAATCCCTTCACTTCAGAATAACAATTAATCACTCCTCCTGCATTTAATGCAAAATCAGGCGCATAAATCATCCCTTTATCCATCACAATCCTGCCGTGGACGGTTTCTTGCTTGAGTTGATTGTTGGCCGCGCCCGCTATTACTGAGCATTTCAAACGATTTAAAGTATCATCATTGATGGTAGCACCAAGAGCACATGGTGCATATACGTCCACATCGAGATCATAAATTTCTTCCAAGCCAACGACTTTGGCTCCGTAGGTTTCCGCGACTCTTTTTAAGGTAGGCTCATGGATGTCTGAAATAAACACTTGCGCTCCTTCCTTTGCAAGGTGTGAAACAAGGTACTCCCCCACGTGTCCAACTCCCTGCACTGAAATCTTTTTACCGGAAAGCGAGTCACTCCCGAATTGTTCTTTCACGGCTGCTTTCATCCCGACATATACACCAAAAGCAGTCACAGGTGACGGGTCGCCACTTTTCCCCGGTAGTCCGACTACATGCTGGGTTTCCATACTCACCCAAGTCATATCCAAAGGACTGATTCCTACGTCTTCCGCAGTAATATATTTACCTCCTAAACTTTGAACAAATTTCCCAAATCTTCTGAATAGAGCTTCTGATTTCATCGATCTGGAATCTCCGATGATAACTGCCTTTCCTCCACCTAAATTAAGTCCGGAAATCGAATTCTTATAGGTCATTCCTCTGGAAAGCCTGAGTACGTCATTCAAGGCTTCCATCTCACTCGTATATGTCCACATGCGGGTACCTCCCAAGGCAGGTCCGAGAACCGTGTTATGCACAGCAATGATTGCTTTCAGGCCGGTTTCGTTGTCATTACAGAACAATAATTGCTCGTGATTGAAACTGCTCATCTGAGCAATTACCGGATTCGATGCAAGATCGGTGTCCGAAAAGTTCTTTACCTCAAACATATTCACAAGGTATGTGTTATCATCTATTTCAAGCCGAATGTCTAACTTTGCCACGTCGGCAACGTCGGGTGCAAAAATAGGAAATTAATCAGAATGAAGTCGCTTAGCCATTTGAACAAATATTTCATTAAGTACAAATGGCGTTTTCTACTCGGCATCGTATTTATCGTGATTTCAAATTACTTTGGCGTAAAGATGCCAGTCTATTTGAAAGACAGCATCGACAGCCTGTTAAAAGGCACCGATTTTGACACCTCTGAAAGGGTAAACCAAACTTTGCTTCTCGCGTTGAAATTGGGCGGTATCTACATGCTTCTGTCACTATGCAGTGGTTTTTTCCTGTTTCTGATGAGGCAAACAATAATTATTATGTCCAGGCTGATCGAATTCGATCTGAAGAATGAGATTTATCAGAAATATCAGGAACTTGATCTGATGTTTTATAAAAGAAACAATACCGGCGACCTCATGAATCGCATATCAGAGGACGTCAGTCAGGTGCGAATGTATCTGGGACCTGGAATCATGTACACACTCAATTTGATTGCACTTTTCATTCTTGTGCTGTACCAAATGATCGCTATCAGTCCAACATTAACCTTATTTGTTTTATTGCCATTGCCTTTGATGTCATTCATGATCTATAAAGTTTCCTCCACCATGAACCTAATGAGTAAGAATGTTCAAAAGGAACAGTCCTTCATGTCTACGCTCGTTCAGGAATCATTTTCAGGAATCAGAGTCGTCAAAGCCTTCAGTAAAGAAAATGAAATCGGTGATAAATTTGGCAAGTCAGCAAATGAATATCATGGGAAATATCTTTCCTTGGTAAAAGTAAATGCTCTGTTCATGCCTACAATAGTTTTTTTGATTGGTTTGAGCACCATTCTTACCATTTACCTCGGCGGACTGATGGCACAAAATCAGGAAGTTACACTGGGAGAAATTCTTGCATTCATTTTTTTCGTTAATAAACTCACGTGGCCATTTGCCAGTATTGGCTGGGTGACATCAATCAATCAGAGAGCCGCAGCATCTCAATCTCGAATCAATGAATTTCTGCATCAGAAGTCCGACATTTCCAATCCAACCAAAAGTACCTTTACCCTCAAAGGTGACATTGCGCTTAAAAACGTTTCTCTTATATATCAAAACTCCGGCATCACTGCACTTAAGGATGTGAATTTCTCTATATCAGCAGGTGAATTTGTTGCAATTGTAGGTCGAACCGGGAGCGGAAAGACTTCTTTAGTTCAACTCATTACACGTCAGCTAGATCCTACCACCGGACAAATATTTATCGATCAGAATAAATTGAATCAAATTAATTTATCTGATTTCAGGAAACAAACAGGGTGTGTCACTCAGGATGTTTTTCTGTTTTCCGACACCATCTCAAACAACATTGCATTCGGCATTACGGAAAGAAAGGCAAGCCATGAAGAAATCGAAAAAGCAGCACGCCGGGCACATGTGCATCACAATATCATGGATTTTCCGGAAAAATATGAAACGCTTTTGGGTGAGAGAGGCATCAATCTAAGTGGTGGGCAAAAGCAAAGAATAAGTATCGCCCGGGCGTTGATCCGCGAACCGAAACTTCTCATTCTCGATGACTGCCTCTCGGCTGTAGACACTGAAACAGAAGATGTAATCCTGAACAGCATAAAAGAAAACCTTTCGAACGGTACAACGTGTATCATGGTCAGTCACAGAATTTCCTCTACTCGAATAGCGAATAGGATATTGGTACTTGAAAATGGATGCATCACTGAGGACGGTTCACATGAAGAACTTCTTGCGAAGAATGGAAGTTATGCTGAAATGTACTACCGTCAGTTGTCTGAAGATTCGGAATAATCAGTATGAGAGGGAATTTTTCGAAAAAAATTACAATATTTGCTAGTACTTAAGTCACACGACATGGAAAACGATAAGAACGGTGAAATATATTCCAAAGTAGTCCGCGCAGGAAAACGCACCTACTTTTTCGATATAAAGTCGACTAAGGGAAATGACCTTTACATTACGCTCACAGAGAGTAAAAAAACGTTTGACGACAGCGGCCGTGACAATTACGAGAAACACAAAATTTTTCTCTACAAGGAAGATTTTGAGAAATTTCGCGAGGGACTTGACGATGTTCTTGCAAAGATTGAATCCTTAAAGACAGGAGATTCTATCGAGCAAGAGAACGACAATCGTTTTAATTCCGTCTCATTTGACGACCTGAAATAATCGGGTATCAACAATCAACACCTTTTCGGTTGATAATTTACCGCATCCTGTTCATTTAGCCACCAATGTTTTGTCTTAACTTTACCTCACAAATAAAAGTGGATGGCTAAAATAATCGCTATTGCGAATCAAAAAGGGGGAGTTGGGAAAACAACCACTGCAATAAATCTTGGGGGTTGCCTTGGAGTGCTGGAGTATAAAACGCTGATAGTGGATGCGGACCCGCAGGCCAATGCGACATCCGGTGTCGGACTGGATCCGAAGAATACCCGAAACATTTATGATTGTCTGATTAATGAAGTTCACCCGAAAGACCTCATAATTCAAACTCAAAATCCAAATCTTGACATTCTTCCGTCTCACATAGATCTTGTAGGAGCTGAATTGGAAATGATCAATCTGCCTAACCGTGAGCATATGCTTAAGGTGGCTCTGGATAAAATCAAAGATGCATACGACTTCATCGTGATCGACTGTTCGCCTTCACTGGGTCTTATTACTGTCAATGCACTTACGGCTTCTGACTCCGTCATGATTCCTGTTCAATGTGAATATTTTGCACTCGAAGGATTGGGCAAACTACTCAACACCATAAAAATTGTTCAGGGAAGACTTAACCCTGACCTTGAAATAGAGGGAATCCTCTTGACTATGTACGACACACGACTTCGATTGGCAAACCAGGTGGTCGAAGAGGTAAAAACGCATTTTCAGGAGCTTGTTTTTGACACTGTGATCCATCGAAATACAAAATTGGGAGAAGCTCCGAGTTATGGCGAGACCATTGTGATGCACGATGCAGCAAGCAAAGGTTCTATCAACTATTTAAATTTTGCCAGAGAAATTCTTCAAAAAAACAACCTCACCAAAATAGGAAACGAGGATAAAATAATCCAGATCGACGATGAACTCTAACCCGAAAAAGAGGTCTGCCCTTGGCAAAGGGTTGAGCGCTCTTCTCGAAAATTCAGACACGGACATTACTACAAAATCCGGAGGTTCCGGATTGGTTAATTCAGTATCGATGCTCCCTGTAAAGAGTATCGAGGCCAATCCGTTTAATCCACGGACGAACTTCGAGAAAAATGCATTAGAGGAACTGACAGAATCAATACAGGTTCATGGGATTATACAGCCATTGACAGTGCGCAAACTTGGCCGGGACAAGTATCAGCTCATTTCAGGAGAACGCCGTTTTCGTGCTGCTCAGATGGCCGGGCTGACAGAGGTTCCTGCGTACATACGCGTGGCCAATGACCAGACCATGCTCGAGATGGCGCTCGTGGAGAACATTCAACGTGAAGATTTAAATGCCATTGAGGTTGCCCTATCCTATCAACGACTCATTGAGGAATGCAGCTTAACCCAGGATCAACTCAGTCAAAAAATTTCAAAATCGCGTTCGAGCATCACAAATCACATTCGTTTGCTGAAGCTTCCTGCTGACATCCAGGCTGCTGTGAGAGACAATGCGATTTCAATGGGACATGCTAGAGCGTTGGTATCTGCTGGCGATGAAGCCCTGCAACTGTCTATTTTTCAACAAATCGTCGACAATGGCCTTTCCGTCAGAGATGCTGAAGCACTGATAAAAGACGGATATGTTGAACCAAAAACTCCCTCTGCCGGAGGACAGTCAAAAAAAAGCGCCAAGCCTCAGATAAGCGATTCACAATTCGTATTCAAAGAGCATCTTGGCGACAAACTTTCTGCGCGCGTTGAGATCAAGAAATCAACTCTTGGAAATGGAAAGATCATCGTTAATTTCAATTCTGAAGTTGACCTGAACCGAATAATAGAGATTCTTAACCGCTAATGCTGAGGACGTACGGACTCCTAATCCTTCTTATCTTATCTTTTAGGCTGCATGGCCAGGAAGATTCTCTTGTGGTAACCGACACCGCAAAGATGCATTCACCCAAAAAAGCGGTTATTTTCTCTGCCGTATTGCCGGGAGCGGGACAAGTGTACAACCACTTGGCGATGCCCAAAGGCAAGAAAAAAGCTTTCTGGAAAGTTCCTTTAATTTATGGAGGACTCGCAGCCACCGGATACTTTCTTGTTCAAAATCAATCCATTCAAAAAGAACTCAAACAAGAATACACCAACCGAATGAATGGTGGCGTGCCAGATGTCAGGTGGGAGCAATTTGACGACGATGGCATACTTACCTTGTTCAGGCAATACCAAACACAACGAGATCTTTCCATTCTCGGAGTAGGATTGGTATATGTTCTTCAAGTTGTAGATGCAGGTGTAGAGGCTCATTTTGTAGATTTCGATATCTCTGAGGACCTGAGTATTCAGTTGAGACCAACAATACTTTCAACTCGAACGGTTGGTTTAAGCCTCAAATTGGATATTTGACATCCTTCAATTCATTTTATTGTTGAATTCATGCCTTAAGTCGACAATTTTATTCAATTTTGATCTATGAACATTGCTTTGATCGGATACGGAAAAATGGGGAAAGTGATCGAAGAAATTGCTGTCGAACGCGGACACACAATTTCAGCGCGAATAAACTCAACCAACCCAATTGACATAGCGGACCTTAACGATACCGATGTGGCAATTGAATTTACCCAACCCGAACTTGCTGTTCGGCATATTGAGCATTGTCTCCTTCGAGGCATTCCAATTGTCATAGGAACCACCGGATGGTTGGATTCTATGGATCAAATTGTTTCAATGACCCAAGAACGAAACGGATCTTTACTCCACGCATCAAATTTCTCCATAGGGGTGAATGTTTTTTTTGAGGTCAACAATCGGCTCGCTGAACTCATGTCTGGAAAGTCAGGATATTCTGTTTCGCTCGAAGAAACGCACCATATTCACAAACTCGATGCACCAAGCGGAACAGCAATAACCCTCGCCAATGGAATACTGGAACATAATTCTGATTACATTTCCTGGGTACATGGCGAAGAAAATAAACCGCATGTAGGACAGTTTCAGTTACCCGTTATCTCCTACCGTAAACCTGAGGTTCCGGGGACACACACAATCACATACTCCTCAGAAATAGATACCATTACCATTACACATGAAGCACATAATCGAAAAGGATTTGCTCTTGGCGCAGTTATTTCTGCTGAATGGATCCTCGGCAAAAAAGGCGTATTCACCATCAAAGATGTTTTAAACTTTTAAGATATGAACATTCTCTATTTTTATCTTTTAATATTGGTCCAGCCCTATCTTGGATTGTGGTGGAAAATCTTTCAGAAAGCCAAAAGACCTTCATGGGAGGCACTTGTACCCGGATACAATTATTACATCGCATTCAAAATTACATGCCATAAACCCTGGTGGTCGCTGCTGCTGCTTTTTCCGGGAGTACACCTTGTAATGCTTGCGACCGTTAATACCTCCATTCTGAGAAGGTTTGGGTATTATTCATTTTGGGATACGCTACAGGGAATTTTCTTTCCGTATTATTTATTCTATAAAATTTCGAAGAGTACAACTGAACTACTTCCGGAAACAAACTGGGGAAACAGCCGTGAAATTGAAGCCCGTAAGTGGGGAGATCACATCGTTCTTTTTCTTTGTCTACCAGTAATCGGACATGCCATTGCCCTGACCATTGATGCTGTAACCCGCCAAAAGCCGGGAACAAAATCGCGTGTTAAAGAATGGGGAGATTCCATTTTGTTTGCTCTTGTGGCAGCGAGTATTATACGAACGTATGTATTTGAGCCTTTTCAGATTCCAACCGGTTCAATGGAAAAAACACTTTTGGTAGGAGACTTTTTATTCGTAAACAAGCTCGCCTACGGACCGAAAGTGCCAGTTACCCCCCTATCCTTCCCTCTTGTTCACAACACCGTTCCGTGGGTAAATATTAAATCTTACACCGGGCTGGAGCATCTGAACTACACTCGACTTCCTGGTTTTGGAAAAGTTCAACGAAACGATGTGGTAGTCTTTAATTATCCAAGTGGCGATACTGCTGTCTACGATCCGCGCATGCCCGATGGACTTATGGGACATGATTACCACGGAATCGTAATTAAAGAATCACAACACCTTTTTGCAAGAAGTTACGCTGAATTCAATAGTATTTCAAAACATTTCTCTGACAGTATTCGGTCGTTCTATGCCAGTCGTGGACAGGGAGTAAAAGAGGATGTACTTCTTCTTTTCAGTGATGACTATGCGCAGTCAAAGATCATTGAAAAACATGGCGAAAAGTACATAGCTCAAATCGAACTTTGGAAGAACAAAGCGAGAAAAATGCTGGCCGAAGAAAAAATTGCACATACCGAAAAAGGGGTTATATCGCACTATGGACTTATTTACAGACCAGTCGACAAAAGAGAAAATTACATTAAACGGTGTGTTGGAATTCCCGGAGATTGGTTGGAAATCAAAAAATCCATTTTGTATGTGAATGGAAAACCTGCCTGGGTGGCACCTGATCAAAACCTTCAGTATTTCGCAACCAATTTCATCCCAAAACATCGATCAGTAATGATGGAAAAATTCGGACTGGAAGAAAGCCGCAATGACTACATGACACAGGATGACGGTCAATCATATATTTTGAACCTCACGCGCTCACAACTCTCGAAACTGCGCTCTAATCCGGATTTCAACGGCTCAAGATTCGAATTGAACGTGCAACCTCAGTACAGCGACATCTGGGGGTATGAACCCACCGTAGCAGACAGGATAAACAATTTGAATTACTTCCCAAAAGACCTCAATGTGAATAATACTGTAAGTGATTTCGAACGTTTTCAGGTACCCTTTAAAGGAAAAGTTGTCAATTTCAAAAAAGAAAACATTGCATGGTACCGAAGAATTATCACTGCCTACGAAGGCCATAAACTGGAAGAACGAAAAGACGGCATCTACATTGATGGCAAGAAAACAAACACGTACACAGTAGAAATGAATTATTACTGGTTAATGGGTGATAACCGTTATAATTCAGCCGACTCACGTGTTTGGGGATTTGTTCCAGAGGATCATGTTGTCGGCAGAGCTTCATTGGTCTGGCTTTCAAAAAGTGCAGATCCTGAAATCGGTTTCCGCTGGGAACGGGTGTTTAAATTGATCCATTGATGCAACAGCTTCTTCCGTTTACCTATTTCGGAAGCACCCCCTATTTTCGTGTTTTGAACGGACAGAATGTTGTGCTGGATCAACATGAGCACTTTATCAAACAAACCCAACGCAGCCGATGCCTTATTCTCGGAGCAAATGGCCCAATTCATCTCTCTGTCCCTGTTAGCAAGCCTTATGGCAATAAGACAGCAATGAAGGATGTGCATGTCTCGTATGCGACAGACTGGCAGCGTATCCATTGGAAAGCAATAGAAAGCGCGTATGCATCAGCTGCCTTTTTTGAAGATTATGGAGAAGATGTTAGGAAAATAATCTTTACCGGTCAAAAATATTTAATTGACCTGAATTTAAAAACCATCGAACTTGTAGATGGATGGCTAGATCTTCGGCTATCGTTCAAGCATACAATAGCCTATGAGCACACGGGAATTGATTTCAGATCACTTGATTTTGAGGATAAAGAAATACCGGCTTACTATCAAATCTTTCCATCATCCGATGTTCGAACCGATCAACTTTCCATTCTGGACCTGATCTTTTCTGAAGGACCAATGGCTCGTAACTGGATAGTGAAAGAGTAAATTTGTTTATTTGCCTACGCGCATTCCCTGCGGAACAGAGGATGTTGTGAAAGAATACGGCAAACGTTCTTTATACAGGTATTTTTTTTGATTCGACTCAAATGGACGATAAACGTAATAAACGAAATTGTCACGTACAGCAATCTTTTCTACGAATTTGAATTCCAGCACCACCTTCTCACTGATTTCCCCGGTGCGAAGATCTATTCTGCCCAGATAAGAATTGCCTCCTTTTTCGAACTCTGCATATATCTCTCCGGTTATCTGATCCTGAATTAACGATCGTTTCCAACCACTTGATTTCGGGTGATAATGATGATAGATCGGAATGCTGTCAATTAATTTTCCCTGAATGCTAAAACTAAATAATTTGTCTTTGTAGTAATCAAAAATATACAGCGTATCATTCCTGAAAAACAGTGGGGCATAAAGTTCTTTATAATACAGAGACTGGGTAAAGTAATTCGCTCCAACCCATATTTCAGCGTCTACTCCCGTCTGGATTTCCTTGTTCTTCGCCCATAACTTGGTCCGTATATCCACCCATTTGTATTCAGAACGGTACAACTCCATCATCAACTTATCTTCGATGTGAAGAATCTCGCTGTAGCTCGAATCAAGCGCATCGAAAGAATAATATTCAAAGGCAGGATAGTTTTTATTAAAATTGGAAAGAAAATATTTCGTGTAACTCGTATCCACTATCGGTGCAATATATTTCATAAAATACCCCCGATCCAACGAAGTAATCCCAACCTTGTTGCCATCTATACTTACTCCAAAAACATTTTCCCGACACAGGACATGGGTATTCCCTCTGAAATCACGTACAAGTTCTTCTGCGATATCGGGAACAGAAAAGGAACCGGTTACCTCCACCCCATCGTAAAGCAGAAGTTCACTCCCTTTTTTTAGTTGACGTGGATAGGCCAATAGGATCACCCTCCCGTCTCTCAAAAGTTCAAAATCAGCCACCGACACTCTCTCAGATTCGAAAACGGTGTCAGGTTTTCCCGGTGGCTTAACAACAATTTCTTTTAATTCCCTAACCTTGCTCCTGACCAGCAAAACCTCCAGATTCAAGGTGTCACGGATAGTTTTTTTGTCATACTCTAATTCCAATGAAAGACTTTCAAAGAGCGGATGATTAAAGGTTAACGTTACTTTCTTTTCAGAAATTATTTTAAAATTGAATGTTCCCTTCTGATCGGTAGAAAAATAACTGTTTTGATCACCTTTTGAAAGGATACTGACGTTCGGAACCGGTTCCAGATGTTCTTTGTCCAACACACTGACCGAAACAAACGAAGAATCTGATTGTCCAAAAACAAAGACGGTAAGCTGGCAAAGCAAAACAACTGAAATAATTTTCATGAAAATGGGATGCATTCGTACAACAGATTCCATAAAAAAAGCCTCCGAAGAAGCTTTAATTTTTATTTAAACTTTCAGGCACCAACCGAACTCGTCTTTGACCCTTCCTGATTTTATGCCATCAAGATGTTCTTTGATCTTGTTCGAAATATCTCTCGTTTCAATGGGTGGCAATTGAAGAATTTCATCTCGGTATCCGATTTGAATGATCTGCGCTACGGTTGCAGCTGTCCCGGCACCGAAAGCATCTTGCAGTTTACCGTTTCTGTGTGCCTCAACAATTTCTTGAACTGAAACCTTGCGCTCCTCAACTGGAATGCCCCATGATTGGGCTATTTCCAGAACGGAACGTTTCGTTACTCCACGCAAAATCGTATCTGTATCCTCAGATGGAGTTACTATAACCCCGTCGATGACAAACACAATATTCATTGTTCCAGATTCCTCAATGTACTTGTGCTCATGAGCATCTGTCCAGACAAGCTGGTGAAATCCTTTTAGTTGACCTTGTTTCGCAGGAAAAAGAGAAGCTCCGTAATTACCTGCCGTTTTTGCACGGCCTACCCCACCAACTGCTGCCCTTGTATAATATTCTTCAATTTTTACTTTGACAGGTTCTGAGTAATATTGTCCAACAGGACATGTGAAAATCATAAACTTGTACGTTTCAGACGGTCGGATTCCCACAAACTCATCTGTAGCGAACATAAACGGCCTGATATAAAGCGAATATCCGTCTAATGACGGTATCCACTGGCTGTCAACTTCTACAAGTTTTCTTACCAACTCGACAAAAACTTCTTCGGGAATTACTGGCATACACATGCGTTCACAAGATTCTGCAAATCGGCGTGCATTCATCTCCGGACGAAATACGGAAACGTCGCCATGCTGCCCTCGATAGGCCTTTAATCCTTCAAAAATCGACTGACCGTAATGAATTGCAGATGTTGCAGGATGAAAATTAATGTTACCGAAAGGTTCGATGTGTGCCTCCTGCCATTGTCCATCCTTGAAATCCATGACAAGCATGTGATCAGAGAAAACTCTTCCAAACTGAAGACTTTCCCAATTTACCTCCCCAATCTTAGATTGGTTTGTTTTATTCACTTTAACAGGATATGTATCTTGCAACATAGGTTGGTTATATGGCAACGAATATAATCAGAATACTTCAGCCTGCAAACCAAAACATCGAATGCAATCACCTTTTTTCTATTTTTGAAAGAAACTCTATCCACCTTTGCATAAGTGAAAAAAAGCATTGAGATACTGCAAAAATACTGGGGATTCTCAAGTTTCCGTCCTGCGCAATCTGAAATCATTGCAGATTCAATTAATGGTTCAGATGTTCTGGCGTTGTTACCCACAGGTGGTGGGAAATCAATCTGCTTTCAAGTCCCCGGAATGGTTCGTGAAGGAATTACCATTGTCATTTCTCCCCTCATCGCATTGATGCAGGACCAGGTAAACAATCTGAATAAAAAAGGAATCAGAGCACAAAGCATTGTCAGTGGCATGTCGTACAGGGAAATCGACCTGATTTTAGACAATGCCCGATTCGGTGGTTTAGATTTTTTGTACACCTCACCTGAACGAATTCAATCCAAACTCTTCATAGAGCGATTTAAGAGAATGCAGGTCGGACTTATCGTTGTGGACGAAGCACATTGTGTTTCAGAATGGGGCCATGATTTCAGGCCGAGTTTTTTAAAGATCAGTGAACTGCGTGTACATCACCCGAATGTGCCGGTTATTGCACTAACAGCAACAGCGACTGTTGATGTCCGTGACGACATTATCCAGCAACTCCATCTTAAAAATCCAAAAATTCACGAGGCAAACTTTGAAAGAAAAAATTTAAATTACTCTTGCTATAAATCTGACAATAAACTAAATAAAATAACAGAATATTGTAAAAAACATCAGGGAAACTCTGGAATTGTATATTGCCAAACAAGAAAAAGCGTAAAAGAACTTGCATATCATTTAACTCAAAATGGAGTCAGATCATCGGCGTATCACGGAGGCATGAATGGTGAAGACCGCAAAAATGTACTTACCGACTGGATAAATGGGCATACGAACGTTATCGTTGCAACAAATGCCTTCGGAATGGGAATTGACAAGCCGGATGTTCGCTTTGTTTTGCACTATGAATTTCCCCAGTCCTTGGAGGCCTATTTTCAGGAGGCGGGCAGAGCAGGAAGGGATGGAGAATACTCAGAATCAATCAGTTTTTGGAATGAAAATGATTTGAAGGAAATCAAACGCAACGTTGAAAGTCGATTTCCTGACAAGAAAGATGTGCTTCATTGTTACAGAGCATTGTGCAGCTATCTGAAAGTAGCTATAGGATCAGGTAAAGACGAAACGTACCCTCTGGATCTCAGAATATTTACAAAAGCCTATGAACTCGATGCATCCATCACATACAATGCACTGAAAATTCTTGAAATGAATCAGGATCTCACGTTCTCAGAAGGCTTTTTCTCCCCTACTAAGGTCAAATTTCTAATTGGAAACAAGGAACTTTATAATTTTCAACTTTCCCACGAAAAATTCACTGGAATCACAACATTGCTCTCTCGCAGTTACCCCGGAATTTTCGATCATTTTTACGAAATCAACGAAAATGAATTGATCAAACGACTATCCGTTGAAAAGCCAACCTTCCGGACATTGCTCAAAGAATTGGAAACCTACGGTGTGATAGACATTTCATGGGCGACGGACTTGCCTACCGTGACGTTCCTGCATGAGAGGCTACCCGATGATTACCTGACACTTTCCCCATCGATTTACGCAGAGAGAAAAGAAAGAGCCTTCAAACGATATGCATCAGTTTCGGAATACCTCTCCACTTCCAATTGCAGGACCGTTCAATTGATCTCCTATTTTGGTCAAAAAATAACTGGATGCGGCAAATGTGATAACTGTTTAGATGCCCTGTCAACACAATCTGACCGGAGCACACTTAAAAATCAACTTGTTAATTTTCTTGTCCAAGAAAGAACGGTCGCTGAATGCGTCAGCCATTTTAGCCTTCCTGAAAATCAAATAATTTCCGTGATGAAAGAACTTGTTCTGGAAGAACTGATCAAAAAAGAACAGAACGGTTTTAAAACATGTTAGGTCTTGCCAATGCTTGATCGAAGGTCCTGAATTTCTTTCTGCAAGTCCTGAATTGAGCGACTTAGGTCATTGTCATCTATTCTGACTTCCGGCAATTCGGGAGAAATGTAATTCACAAACTTCCACATTTCGAGAATTTCTCCAACATGAACATTGTAAGGTTTGTAGTAAGGGTTCGTAGAGCACAAGCGAAAAGACTGCTCAGATTCGATCAGATTGTGAACCACTTTGAAAACAATGCCATCGTCTTTGGTAACGACAATGCAAGGCGTACCTGACTTCACAGTCATCCAGTTTTGAATGTATTCAGCAACAACATAGGAACCTTCACCAACCGGTGGCATTGAATCTCCTTTTATGGGAAAAGAGCGGTATTTTCGGTCTCTGGACAAAAATGGCAAATTGAAAGTTGGAAGTACTTTCAGGTAATCTGGATCAGCATATCCTGAAGTATAACCCGCACTTGCCTTGAGGGGAATCAGTTCAATAAGCTCTTCTTCCTGTTCATTTACCAAAGCTGTCAAAACCCTTAACTTCTTCCCATTCACGTCACGATCCAGCCCTTTTTCAAGCAAATTCCATTCGCTTTCAGAAAAAAGTGCGAAATCTTTTCGGGTCAATTCATCAATTGACACCCTGAAATAATCACTGAACGCGATGAGACTCTCTATGTTTGGCTGGGCAACACCGTTCTCATAACCGCTGTAGGAAGACCTGGTCAGTCCAAGGTCCATCGCAACCTCCTCCTGAGACTTTTTAATTCGTTTTCGAAGTAATTTCAGATTATTCCCTATCATTTCCGCTTAATTTTTCATCAAAAATATGAAAAAGATTAAATATTAAGCAAAAAATAATCAAGATATTGAATTTATTCCCGGAAATGAATCGGCTGCCCCTTGTGTTTTGCATAAACAGAAGTGAATTTTGCGCCCAGAAATATGATTTGCGAACTGTAGTATACAAAGGCAAGTAAAACAAATAAGGTACCTGCAATCCCACCGCTTTTGGCACCGTAAAAAATATGAAACAGGTAGTATTTAATAAGCAATTGGCCTGCATAAAGCAAGAAGGCCGTAACGATTGCGCCAAGTACAGCAATCCTCCAGTGCACATACCCATCATGCACGTATTTTAGAATGATGTAAAATAGGATGACATTGCTAAATAAAGTTAAGCTGTGCGACATGAAACCAGAAAAAACAGAGTCAAGCCATTTAGAGCTACTCAAAAATTCAGAACTAAAAGATATCAAGATGGTCTGAGTAAAATAAACCACAATAATCAAAACCGCAGAAACAACTACTACAGCAAGAGAAATAGCTCGAAACAATAAGTTCTTAACAAATCTTTTTTTTCGAGATGAATAATTCACCTCAAGGTCATAAAAGTCATTGATACTGTGTCGCAAACAAACTACGAATGCAGAGCTCGCCGCGGCCAACACCACAAAACCAATCATTTCATACAGAAAATTTCCTTTTTCAAAATTGAGTTGACCAACAAAATCCATGATTCCCTTTACGTCAGAAATTCCTACTTGATTTCTCAGCAAATCTTCTATTATTTTAAGCATGACATCTTGACCTGTAATTTTTCCTAGGTAAGAAATACTCAAGTACAACAAAGGAACCAACGCGAAAACAGTGTAATAAGCCAGGGCTGCTCCGTGAAACAAACTTTTTTCTTCAAAAAAACTACTAAAAGTTTCTTTGAGCACGTTCCATAAACCGAACCAGGAAATTCGTTTATTTTTTTCGCCGGATGACAAAGCTTGAGACATGATCTAAAGATTTCATTGCATAGAGCGTAATTCGTTCTCCATTTGAAGTGCAAAAATAATTTTCATTTACTTGTCCGTT
>JBEGVI010000089.1:0-16205 GCA_041178485.1 Bacteroidota bacterium
CTATTGCCACTATTCGAAGAAAAGGACATGAAGTCACACCCGAAGAGGAACGCTCTGTCCTTATCGCCATATTGCTTCACGATATTGGACACGGCCCCTTTAGTCATGCGCTGGAATATGACATTGTAAATGGCGTCACCCATGAAGACATCTCTATCCGATTTATGGAGGCGCTTTGTCCTGAATTTGGCGAGGACATGGAGCGGGCTATCGTTATTTTCAAAAACAAATACCACAAACCCTTCTTGTATCAACTGGTATCCAGTCAACTTGATATGGACAGGATGGATTATCTCAACAGAGATAGTTTTTACTCCGGCGTGAGCGAGGGCAAGATCGGCAGCGACAGATTGATCGAAATGCTTGATGTATACCAAGGCAATCTTGTCCTTGAAGAAAAAGGCATTTACTCCATAGAAAAGTTTATTGTCGCCAGAAGACTAATGTATTGGCAGGTATATCTTCATAAAACAGTTGTTTCAGCCGAATTCATGCTCATACATGCGTTGCGCAGGGCAAAGCACCTGACCATGAGCGGTGAACACCTCTTCGGAAGTCCGGCACTACAATTTTTCATGAAGAATTCAATCGACCGGGAACAATTCAATAACAACGAAGAAGTGCTTGGGCATTTCTCCGAGCTGGATGACTTTGACATACTTGGTGCATTGAAGGTTTGGCAAAATCATGAAGATAAGGTACTTGGACACCTGGCGTCAGGACTTGTAAACCGAAATCTCTTCAAAATAGAGATCTCAAGAGAACCGTTCAGTCCCGACCGCATACGGATCGAGCAGGAACTGGTTCAAAAACAGTTGCGACTCAATGCGGACGAAGCTGCTCACTTTGTTTACACCGATATCCTCAGTAACAACGCGTACAATCAGAATAAGCAGAACATACACATGCTTATGAAGAATGGAGAGGTTATCGAACTATCTAAAGCATCGGACAATTTAAACATTTCTGCTCTCGCAAATCCAGTGGAGAAGTACTTCATCTGTTATCCGGTTTTTGCCTAAGAATTCGGAACACGTATTTTAATTTAGTTTATGAACAAAGAATTCCAGCATGTCATCGATTTCAGAAGGTCAAACCGCAGTTTTGATCCCAATGTAAGCGTTCCGGAGGAAGTCATTAAAGTGAGTCTTGAGCGCGCCATCCTCTCCCCAAACAGCAGCAACATGCAACTTTGGGAGTTTTACTGGATTTCGTCTGAACAAGCAATTAAGGAATTCATTCCATTGTGCTTGAATCAACAAGCCGCGAGAACTGCCAAAGAAATGGTGGTCTTCGTAACACGAAAAGACAAATGGAGAGAACGGGCAAAATGGAACCTCGAACGTATCAAAGAAACGATTAAGGGAGAACCTTCAAAGCTTCAGAAGAAAGGATTAAATTATTACGGGAAGATCATGCCCTTGCTATATAAAACCGACATTTTTGGTTTTTACAGCCTTCTCAGAAGAAGTATCAGTTTTTTTATGGGATTGAGAAAACCTTTCTTCAGAACTGGAGGAAGTGCCAATCAAAGAATAATGGCACACAAATCTTGTGCGCTTGCGGCTCAAACTTTTATGCTCTCCATAGCAGCAGAGGGTTTTCAAAGCTGCCCAATGGAAGGCTTTGATGAAAAAAGAGTAAAACGTGCTCTGAATCTTCCAAGAGGTTCGGAAATAAACATGATTATTTCAGTGGGTTTGGGCACAGAAGAGGGAATCTGGGGCGAACGTTTCCGCGTTCCCTTCGAAGAAGTCGTTTTTAAAAAATAAACCAGTCGGAATACTTACTGCCGGGATAATTTACCTGCTTTCCAATCCTGAATTAGCTTTGCCCAGGAATACGGGTTCAAAAGATTATTTGCAGGCAACTGGCCATTCGTGTACAGCTTGGTGTACCTCTGATTTATAGAATATCCATATGCCAGTGATGCATCGTTATCCATCTTTGCCGCCACAAAGGCCAATGCCTCCCCGGAAAGTTCTCTTTGCGCCCGGCGTATAGCATCATCATATGGTTCCATATCGACAAAAGCACGCGCAAAATCCTCTCTTGAAGGCCATGGGTACACTGTCACCATTCGAAGGTCCGTCGTATCTTTCTGCAGCATGTGAATTACAGAATACCGATTGTCTTTAAGCGTATCCGGCACGATGTAGGTAGAAAGTTTATATCCAAAACAAGAGAAAAGAAGCGTGTCTCCTGGGAGCACTACCGTAGAGAAAAAACCATAGTAATCTGAAACTACGCCTTTTTTGATGGACCGGTCATAGATCGTAGTGTACGGGAGCGGATTAAGATCAGTCTCTGAAATGACAACACCGGATAACTGAACTAAACGGGATGAGTCTGTACTGACTTTATTTTCCTGAGCCTCTACACTCAGAAACAGACAGCAAAAAAAAAGCGTTACCAGGATATTCATTCCCATTGAATTCAGAACAAGAGTACACTTTTCATTTGAGGCGACAAAACATTTTTCAAAAATTTAACATCCCGAGGAAGGCCTCAAAAAGTCGCCAAAAAGTATTACTTTTGCAGGAATTTATTTCAAAATAAGTTCTATATGGCGCTGACCAATATCCATGAGATCCACGAAGGACTTACCTATGACGATGTTCTTCTCGTCCCGGCATATTCTGAGGTTCTTCCACGCGATGTTCGATTGAAGAGCAAACTTACCCGAAACATTGAGGTAAATACACCAATTGTTTCCGCTGCAATGGATACCGTTACCGAAGCCAAGTTGGCGATTGCCATGGCGCAACAGGGTGGCATTGGAGTGATTCACAAGAACATGTCTATTCAGGACCAGGCACTCGAGGTCAGAAAAGTAAAACGCTCTGAAAGCGGGATGATTCTGGACCCCGTTACGCTGCCCGAAGATGCATTAGTTAAGGATGCGCTTCACCTTATGAAGGAAAACAGTATTGGTGGTATCCCTGTGGTAAATACTGAAAAGATTCTCAAAGGGATAGTGACCAATCGTGACTTGCGATTTGAAAAAGACCTGAACAGACCGATCCGAGAGGTGATGACTTCCTCTAACATTGTTACAACGCATGACAGCACGGATCTTTCCAAGGCAGAGGACATACTTCAGCAAAATAAAATTGAAAAACTTCCAGTAGTGGACAACTCCAATAAACTGGTTGGATTGATCACATACAGAGACATCATTAAGGTTAAGACACATCCCAATTCCTGTAAGGATAAATTTGGACGTCTCAGAGTTGCTGCTGCCGTTGGAGTAACCTTTGACACGCTCGAGCGTGTTGCTGCATTGGTAGATGCGGGAGTGGATGCAATTGTGATCGATACTGCTCATGGACATACCAAGGGGGTTGTAGATAAATTGAAAGAAGTCAAGACCGCCTACCCGGAAATGGAGGTAATCGTTGGAAACATTGCAACCGCAGAAGCGGCAAAGTTTTTAGCGGATGCCGGAGCCGATGCGGTTAAAGTAGGCATTGGGCCCGGTTCAATTTGTACCACAAGAGTGATAGCCGGTGTGGGCGTTCCTCAACTCTCAGCAGTGAATGATGTTGCACAGGCATTAGAAGGCACAGGTGTTCCAGTGATTGCTGATGGAGGGATTCGTTACACGGGTGACATTGTAAAAGCCATCGCTGCGGGGGCTGATACGGTAATGGTGGGCTCTATGTTCGCCGGCGTGGAAGAATCCCCTGGTGAAACCATCATCTACGAAGGCCGTAAATTTAAGTCTTACCGAGGAATGGGATCCCTGGAAGCTATGCAAAAAGGCTCCAAAGACCGATACTTCCAAGATGCTGAAGACGACATTAAGAAACTTGTACCTGAAGGAATCTCTGGAAGAGTGCCCTACAAAGGCAATCTTATCGAAGTCATGTATCAAATCATAGGAGGGCTGAGAGCCGGAATGGGATACTGTGGTGCGGCATCTATTGAGAGGCTCAAAGGGGCTCGTTTTGTTAGAATTACAAGTGCCGGTGTGAAGGAATCCCATCCGCATGATGTCACAATAACCCGTGAAGCGCCAAATTACAGTTTAAAATAAAGTTAAAAACGTTTCTTAATTGCGGGATGACGCTAAATTTGGTCACTCGAAAAAAAAATACAATGAAAAAATACATTCTCTTTTCGCTAACCTTTATCTATGTTCTTACAACAAAAGCACAATCAGATCCTGTATTGATGGAGGTCGACGGGAAACCGGTCACGAAATCAGAATTTTTACAGATCTACCTGAAAAACAACAACGATCCCAAGTACGACAAGGCTTCATTGGATGAATACATGGAACTGTTCAAGAAATTCAAATTAAAGGTAGCCGAAGCCGAGGCATTGAAATACGATACCATCCCAAAACTCAGAAAAGAACTGGACGGATATAAAAAACAACTCTCTCTTCCCTACCTAGTGGACTCAGCTCAAAATCAAGCATTGGTGAGGGAGGCCTACGAACGTACAAAGACGGAGATTCGCGCGTCGCACATTCTCATTAAAGTTGAAAGCAATGCATCGCCGGAAGATACCCTTGCAGCGTGGAACAAAATTATGGGCCTAAAAACCCGAATTGAAAAAGGCGAAGATTTTACTTCGGTAGCAAAGAGTAAGAATGGGTCAGAAGATCCCTCTGCTGCAAGCAATGGGGGCGATTTAGGGTATTTTACTGCTTTTCAAATGGTCTATCCATTCGAAGAGAAGGCCTACACCACCGCGATCGGTAAGGTTTCAGATCCTTTCCGAACACGGTTCGGATACCACATTGTTAAAGTTACAGACAAGCGTCCTGCGCGAGGCACAATAAAAACAGCTCATATCATGGTGGCTGTATCTAAAAATGCCTCCACCGAAGAAATTTCCAATGCCGAAAAGAAAATCAATGAGATTTATGACAAACTTGTTGGAGGAGCAAAATTTGAAAATCTAGCGAAAGAATTCTCGGACGATCCCAGTTCAAATCAAAAAGGCGGTGAATTGCCAGCGTTTGGAACAGGAACAACAACGCGGATGGTGCCTTCCTTTGAAGATGCGGCGTTTCTGCTGCGAAATGACGGTGATTTCAGTAAACCTGTAAAGACAGAATACGGTTACCACATTATCAAGCGTGTAGAATGGACCGATGTAAAACCCTTTGATGGCATGAAAAAGGAACTTCAAACTCGTGTCAACCGCGATGAAAGATCCAAGAAAACACAAGACTCTTTTGTGACCAAATTGAAAAGTGCCTATGCGTATGAAAACACCTCAAAAAAGGCCCTTAAATGGTTTAATAAAAACCTGGACACAACCTATTTCCAAGGAAAATGGAAGGCCGATAAATTGAAATCTGACAAAGCGCTCTTTACCTTGGATGGTAAAAAGTTTGGGCAGAAAGATTTTGCCCGTTTCCTTGAGCAAAATTACCGTGCAGTTCGCAAAGACAGAAATGAGGTAATTGTTCAGCAACAATACAAAAACTGGGAAAAAGAACGGATTTTGAATTACGAAGAATCCAGACTAATGGATAAATATCCGGATTACAAAGCGCTTGTTACAGAATACCATGACGGAATATTGCTCTACGAAATCATGCAGGACAAAGTATGGAACAAAGCAATGAAAGACACTGTTGGACTGAGAAAATACTTTGAATCGAACCGAGCCAACTACATGTGGGGCAAGCGTCTGGATGCATTTGTTTACGAATGTGCAGATACAAAAATTGCAGATAAAGTCTTCAAAATGATTCAAAATGACACCATTACATCTAAACATGTTCTGGAGGTCATTAACAAGGAGAGCGAGTTGAACTTGCGTGTGCGAACGAATAAATTCGACATTGAAAATACGCCCTATCTGAAAGACAAAGACCTTGCGAAAGGAGTCAACAAACCTTTTGAATTTGAAGGTAAAACGTATGTCATTAAAGTGATCGACAAACTTGAACCTAAACAAAAAGAATTCTCTGAAGCGAAAGGTCCGGCAACATCCGACTACCAGAATTTCCTTGAAAAAGAATGGTTGAATGAATTATCGCTGAAGCACACAATAAAGATTAACAACGACGTTTTGTATTCACTCGGTAAATGACACCTATTTGAAACTATTCCCAAAATATCTGCCTGTGAAGCAAATGCTTCTGATTTTATTCGTGATCCTCATTAAGAATTTGCATGCACAGCCTGCGGGAGTGGTAGTTGACAAGATTGCGGCTCAAGTTGGAGACAACATCATACTGCTTTCTGACATTGAAGCACAGAAACAACAAGCCCTTGCCTCCGGAGTGCCGCTCTCAGCCAATTTGTCCTGCGAGATCCTTGAACAATTAATGTTTCAGGAACTTTTGGTAAATCAGGCAAAACTTGACAGCCTCGTAATTTCTGACGAACAGGTGGATGCTGAAATGGAGAATCGGATCCGTGTCATTGAAAACCAGATAGGGAGTCGGGCGGAAATGGAAAAATTTTATGGGAAAACCGTAAACGAAATCAAAGATGAATTCCGAGAAGCCATCCGCAACAAATTACTGGCGGATGAAATGGAACGGACAATAACTCAAAATCTATCTGTTACACCGAGAGAGGTTCAGGCCTTTTATACCACTATTCCCGTGGATTCTATCCCTCTGATCAATGCGCAACTAAGCTTTCAACAGATTGTGCATTATCCTGCCATTACGAAGGCAGACAAACAATTGGCGTACGAAAAACTATCCGATATCAGGGCGAATATTTTGGGCGGGAAGAGTTTTGAAACGCAGGCTCGGATTAATTCTATGGATTTGGGCAGTGCATCAGAAGGTGGAAAGATAGAGGCGACGCGAGGAATGATGGTTCCCCAATTCGAGGCTGCAGTATTTTCATTGGAACCGGGAGAGGTATCGGACGTATTTGAAACTGCCTATGGATACCACATCGTTAAATTAATCAGTCGGAAAGGGGACGATTACCTCTGTAAACACATCCTGATCTCACCGGAATTCAATGGAGCTGAATTGGCCAAAGCCTCGGCGCTTATGGACAGTTGCTACAGCCAGTTGAACTCAGGGAAAATCACGTGGGAAGAAGCTGTCGTGCGGTACTCCAACGACGAGATGACAATGCAAAACAAAGGCATCATCACCAATCCGATCACGGGAGAACAGACCTGGGACATGGAAGACCTGAATCAGGTTGATCAGCAGATCTTCCTCATTACGGACGCCATGGAAAAAGGAGACATCTCTCAGCCAAACCTCTACATGAACATTTACGACAGAAAACAAGGAATCCGAATTGTTCGTTTGATGGAGCGAACAGAGCCTCACCGAGCAAATCTAACACAGGATTACGCCTTGATCAAACGTGCAGCCGAAAACGACAAGAAACAAAAAGTAATGAATGACTGGATTACTGGCAAGATCAAAAACGCCTATATCCGCATTGACTCTGATTTTACAGGCTGTTCATTTCAAAATAACTGGAACAAAAACCAATAATGCAACTATGTCAGATAAAGAGAAAATTGACCGTTTAGTAGAACATTATAACGAACTGAAGAACGAGATCCATAAAGTGATCGTAGGTCAGGACGATGTAGTGGATCAACTTCTAATTTCAATTTTTTCAAGAGGGCACTGCCTTTTGGTTGGTGTTCCCGGACTGGCAAAAACACTTTTGGTAAATACCATTTCTGAAACATTGGGACTCAGTTTCAATCGAATTCAATTTACTCCTGACCTAATGCCTTCAGACATTATTGGTTCAGAGATTTTGGACGAAACAAGAAACTTTAAATTCATTCAAGGTCCTCTTTTCGCGAATATCATTTTGGCAGATGAGATCAACAGGACTCCACCCAAGACTCAATCTGCTCTTTTAGAGGCGATGCAGGAGAAATCTGTTACCGCAGCAGGCAAGAATTACAAACTTCCTTCTCCTTTTTTCGTTTTGGCGACCCAAAATCCAATCGAACAAGAAGGAACCTATCCCCTGCCTGAAGCACAGCTGGATCGGTTTATGTTCAATATTTGGGTAGATTATCCCAGTTACGTCGAAGAAGTGGCGATTGTAAAATCTACGACTTCAGACCAGAAAACAACGCTTAATCACATACTTCATGCAGAGGAAATACTGGAGTATCAGGAACTCATAAGACGCATTCCTGTGACGGACAACGTTCTTGAATACGCAGTAAAACTCGTAGGAAAGACACGTGCGAATTCAGAGTTTGCTACGCAAATCACGAAAGACTATATCACATGGGGAGCCGGACCGAGAGCTTCGCAAAACCTAATAATCGGAGCAAAATGTCATGCAGCACTCAATGGAAAATACTCCCCAGACATTGAGGATGTGAAAGCAGTAGCCAAACCAATTTTACGTCACAGACTCGTGAGAAACTACCGAGCTGAAGCAGAAGGCTGGTCAATGGACCGTATCATTGAGGATCTGCTTTAATCAGTAGGCTGTCCAACCCGCATCGGCTGTAATTACTGCCCCGTTAATCATCGAAGATTCATTTCCTGCGAGGAACAAGGCTATTGAAGCAATTTCTTCTGGACTTCCTGTTCGGGGGATAAGACTAAATCCACCGGAACTCCTTTCATATCCCAGTGGATCAGGCTTCATTCCGATTGCGATATCTGTTTGTATAGCACCCGGAGCAATTGCATTGCAACGAATCCCCTTTTGCGCATACGTGAAGGCAATGTTTTTAGTCATCCCCAAGAGTGCATGTTTCGAAGACGTATACGCAACACCTGCCCGACATCCGTGTGTTCCACCGACGGAAGCGATATTGATAATATTGCCTTTTCCCCTCTTTAACATTTGTGGCAACAACTCCCGGCACAATAAAAAAGGGGCGTACAAATTAATCTTCAGGACTTTATCCCAAAAAAGATCACTGATTTCGTGTGCGGGCAAAAAATCGTCCAGAATGCCCGCGTTGTTAATCAGTACATGTACGCCCCCAAATTCATATACTATCTCGTTGCTCACTTTAATTACGTCCTCTTTTTGGGCCAATTGAGCCTGAAAAATCAAAAGTTTCGGATCGTTCATCTCTGTTTTTAAATGATCCAGTCCCAACATATTCTGATCAACAGCAGCCACATAAGATCCAGCTCTCAGAAAAGTCCGTGTGAGTGCTTTGCCAATACCACTGGCTGCGCCTGTAATACAAACTGTGTTCCCCTTAACTGTTGTGCTGTCGTTTTCGTTCTGCATGATTGATCGTATTTATACCCCGAAGGAGGGCGTCTGCGTTGAATGATATGCTGTCTATTCCTGCATTTACAAGGAATTCAACAAATTCCGGATTATCGCTGGGTTTCTGACCGCAAAATCCTACTGATTTGCCCATCTTATGCGCCTTTTGAATGACCTCCGCTATGGCACGTCGAACAGAAAGGTCATTTTCATTAAAAACCTCTCCGAAGGCCGGATTACCTCTATCCACCCCCAGAAGAAGTTGGGTCAGGTCATTCGAACCAATAGAAAATCCGTCAAAATACCGCAGAAATTCCTTTGCAAGAATGACATTTGAAGGAACCTCGCACATCATCCATACCTCCAAACCCCGAACCCCGCGTTCAAGACCGAATTCCTTCATCAACTCAATGGTATTTTCTGCTTCCTTAAGCGTTCGGCAAAATGGAATCATGACATTCACATTCAGAAATCCAAGTTCCTCTCTGATGGTTTTGATGGCTTCACATTCCATTTTGAATACTTCAGAATGGGCTGAATGAGTGTAACGGAATGCTCCGCGTACGCCAATCATTGGATTCTCTTCGTCTGCTTCAAAATAATTTCCGCCCAACAAACCTACATATTCGTCTGATTTAAAATCGCTGAAGCGTACTAACACAGACTTTGGATAGAATGCTGATGCTATGATTGAAATATTCTGAATTAACTTATCAAGGTAAAACGCTCTGCCTGAAGTGAACGGCACAGTTCGTTTTTTAATTTGCTTACGCACTTCAATGTCTTTAATTTTCTTTGGATGCAACAAGGCTCCCGGATGAATCCCGATCTTACCTGAGATGATGAATTCCAGCCTGAGAAGACCAACGCCCTTTGAAGGTAAAAACGAGTGATAATAAGCCTGGTCAGGATCACCAAGAATCAATTGAGGAAGTACCTGTGTACTGGGAATTTTATCCAATTTCACCGTTTGTATTTTCCAGGAAGAACGACCACGGTATACCTTACCTATTGATCCTGTATTGTCGATTGTAATCTCTTCACCATTTTTCAACCTGGACGATACATCTCCGGTACCAACAACCGCCAGAGCACACAATTCGCGCGCAACAATGGCAGCATGACTCGTTCGACCGCCTCTTTCTGTTATCACAGCTGATGCTTTTTTAAAGAGCGGATCCCAATCAGGCGTAGTTGATTTCGTGTAGAGGATTTCGCCCGGCCTCAATTGTGACGCATTGCGGATAGATGACAATACCCGCACTCTTCCTGAAGCAACTCCGTATCCAACAGCAACACCGCTGGCTGCAAGTGCTCCATGTCTGGATAGTTCATAGGTCAGTAATTCAGATTTCTTTTTCGATCCATGAACCGTTTCTGAACGAACCTGAACGATGAATATTTTGCCCGACTCCTGATCTTTCACCCATTCCATGTCCACGGGCCATTTAAAATGACGTTCGAGCATATCTGCCCATTTCGCAATGAGCAATACCTCATCCTCCGTTAACGTATAGGTCAGTCGGAGCTTCTGTGAATTGTTGCGAAGAATGCTATTCTTACCCATTACCCCGGAAGTGGTAAACTTTTCCTTGGAACCCAGCTTTCTCGAAATCAAAGGACGAGTCACGGAATATAAAAATGGCTTGAAAACCGTAAATTCATCAGGATCCACAAGTCCCTTCACGACGGACTCCCCTAAACCCCAGTTTGATTGAATCACTAAAACATTCTGAAATCCACTGTCGGGATCAATTGAAAAGCATACACCCGAACAACCCGGAGCTTTGTCCGCCTGAACCATCACCTGTATAACTACAGCCATTTTTACCATCTGGTGAGGAATTTTGTGCTGATTTCTGTAGAATAAAGCTCTTTGATTGCATAGCGAAGCGTAGCACAAAACAAGTGCACGCATGATTTCCTCATCCTGACGTAAATTCAAAAATGAATCATGAAGTCCTGCAAAACTGGTTTTTGGATCATCCTCATATGTTGCGCTGCTTCTGACAGAAAAAGAAACTCCCGGACCATTTTTTTTTCTTAAAACTTCAAGGTGGTCATGGATTTCCTTTTTCAATTTTTCCGAGAGGATTCCGTGCTTTATCTTTCTTTTTAAGGTTGCAGAAACTCTATATAATATGGCAGTGTTCTTTGTCGTTGCCGATTGAAAAAGTCTTTGAATATTTTTTGTGAGATTATTGTCCTCGATAAAAAAATTGAATGCATCTGTCGTCAATGCGATCCCGTCCGGAACAGAAATGCCTTTGGATGAAAACCCTGATATTAATTCCCCCAATGCCGCATTTTTGCCACCCACCTCTCCGGCATCTTTCAGCCTAAGTTGATCCAAGGGAATAATGTAATTCATAATTGCGAATTACATCATTGAATGGGATCATTTACAAATAAATGCGTTGAATTAGGTATTTAATCCTGTGAAAAGGAATTGTAGTGCAGTTAACGTTGCCTGATATATCCTTTTTTGCCTTTCGGAATATCCATGATCCATGTGTAATTCCCGACAAAATGTGATTCATAAAATCCTTTTTTGCGATACAGTTCTTTCGGAAAAAACGATCTATATTGACCAAGTCCTTTGATTGGATACTGAGGAGCTATTCCATCCTGTAAACATGGGGGGTCCTCCCTTCCGGGGTCAAAATTTACACCATACTGCCATACCTCCTGCCATTCAGAAGGAATAACCCTTCCGCATGAGGCATTTTCAGGGGCAAGAATATAAAATCCTCCAAAGTTTATTTTATCCCGCAATTCTTGAATCATACCCAAAGAATAAGCGAAACCCATGCTGTGTGCAACCAAAAATATGGTATCATTCTCTGATCCATTTGGAAACTCATTCAATGCCTGAAGCAGGTTTCTTCCTGCCACTCGCCCATTTTTCACCCTAAGTTTGAATCCTCGTCGATTCGAAGAATTTTTCAAAAGATCGTATGCATAGGTATATTGAGCGCCTAATGTTCTATTATTGAGCATCTTAATATAATAACACGTATGTTTTTTTGGATTGAGACAACGTTTAGGATATACAGCAGCAACTGTTGTAAAATTCGCAATACTCGCAAAATTGCTGGTTTCAACAGAAAAATGCCCATCTGCATAATAGGTCTCACTCGGATTGATACGGTTCTTGAATCGATTGTCAATTTTATTCCATCTGTTCCAGTATTCATACCGGTCATTTGAATAAATAAGGTTGTTCGAGTTCGGAGATTCAATACCCTTTTTCTCTAAATCATCAAAGAAACTCTTAAACCCGTGTCCACTGGTAACCGGCCTGTATCCGTTAATAAATACCAAAATCCTTTTAGGAGGGTCAGGTAATTGAATTTTATCCGTCAGTTCAACTCCGGGATGATTAAACACTTTTTGCTCAAGCAACTTTCCCGAACCATCGCGGTAGTTTACCACCATGTAGTGGCTGGAAACCTCAATTTTTTCTTTTTTGAATTCGAGAACATCACTGTCTTTCGTATACTTTAATGAAATGATACTGTCTTCTTCTACTAAGGCATCAAAATAAAGTATCCTTTTGCGTTTTTTGGCTTGCCAATTGCCATTTTTCAACAAGAATACCTGAGAAAGAAGCCTCCTGGCGGATCTTTTACTGAACGAATCTCCTCGTGAAACCAATGCACTGAATTTAGAAATATCCTGTTCCTTTATTTCTTTCAAAATACCGGATTTAACTTCAAATTGAATCAATCCATTTTCAATTGCAGCAAATGCGAAATAATTCAAAACGATTGTCAGCACCAAGACCAACCATCCAGAGGATATTCTCCAAAATGAAGGTTTATCCAACGTATTTATTATCCGCTTTAAGATAAAACGTCTTATCAGAATCAATATAGGGAAAATGAAAAGCAATGACAAAATATGCCAGCCACAAAAAATATATCCTCCCCACACATATATTGGAGCATACAGAAGTTCGTCAATATTCAGATGATAGTACACTTGATTTTTCTTGAAGGGACGATAGATCGACTCTAAAACACTGCCTTCCTCAAGAATTATATCGCCATCCCGGTTTTCCTTCCAGAAATAAAACGCGACGCTGCCATTGTTGGTCTTTACATCTTCATAATTGTCGTAATACGAATATGAATGTGCGTTGTGTCGAAGTTCCTCCCACTGTTTGAAATCCAGATGAACTCCACCTTCAGGCGACATCAGATTATTTTTGAATGGACTTGAACCAAGGTATCCAACTGTCGAGGCAATTAGCTGAGCAAAATTCCTGTAAAAAACGGCACCTGTATCAAGGGGTATAAAGGCAAGTGCTTTTCCGTTGACTGAAAAACCTTTTTTCTTTCCGCTAACAAAAGGAGGCGTTAAGAACACGTAAAAAGCTTTTTTACTCGCTTCTGGATGCTTTTCAAAGTACGCATCGCGCAAAGCCTTCATCTGATCTGTATATTGTTCCTGCGATAAAGGATTGGTCATGTTCTCCGTCAATTCCTTGAACATAGGTTTTACATCAACTTTAAGAGTAAGACATGCCTGATTGAAAATTCTGTTACATTGGGCCGTAAGTGTGTCCTCCATTAAATGGGTCTCGATTAAAGGAATAACCACCAGCTGTTCCTCCTGATACGGCAACACATTCACGCGTAATTTTCCGACAATGTATGCCCCCGAGTAAGCCTCTACTGCATAGGACTTATCGGCAGGTTTTAAGAAAACCAGAAGCGTGGAATCGTTCAGAATTGAATAATCCAGTTGAGTTTTCGAAATTGATTCCTCAAACTTAAACACTCTTTTTTCTGAAGAAATTTTAGAACGGACTCTAAAAAGCACCGTAGATCTGGTTTTTTCAGCGACCGATTTTTGGCATACCAGTAATGTTCGGCCTTGTTTGGTAAACAGTGTATCAAAAAGCAATGGATCATCCACTTGAGGAGTTGACAATCCAAAAACATCCACACTATGTTCAACAAAGGTATATCTGTTGTCCATTTTTTTCTGACTGAATACACCGTTGAGGGCAAAGAATAAGAAAAAGTAAACCAGACTCTTATTCATACATTATTTGATCAATTGAATAAAAACCTCACTGCCCGAACGCGGTTCAATAGAATTGTAGCAGGGTTCTATTGAAACCGAAGAAAAACGAGTCGAAAAAAGCGATCTGTATTCCTCTGCCGTGCCCCCAAATGGAGGCCCACCTTCAAATTGCTTATTAAACAATACCCCTACCAGCCTTCCTCCGTCGTTGAGCAATTCACACACCTTATCGACATATGCTGCCCTTAAGGAAGGATCAATAGCACAAAACATCGTTTGTTCGATGATGAGGTCATATGTACCCATGTGACTGAAAAAATCTTCAATGAAAAAATGAGAAGCATCCAACTCAGAGAGCGAAGAACGGAGGTGTTCGATCGGATGAGCAGAATAATCGAGAAGATACAGATTCCTGAAACCCTGTTGAAAGAGGTATTTTCCCTCATGTCCAAATCCACAACCCGGTATGAGAATTTTGGTGCGTCTGTCCGACAATTGATCGATATAGGCCTTCAAAGGCGCGGATGCTGTCCCAACATCCCAACCTGTTTTACCCTCCAGATAACGGTTCTGCCAATATTCGGAATTGAGCACCTGTGCCATTTCCTAAAAATAAAAAATCCCGGTTAGACCGGGATCATATTTCTACAATTTTGAAATCCGCCTTGTCAATGCAACGCCGTTGTCATCTATTACGGTACAGAAATAATATCCTGAAGGCAAAGCACTCAAATCAAAGGTAAGGTGATTCTTCTCTGCTCTTTCCGCTAAAATTGTTCGTCCGGTTGCATCTGACAAATTCACCATTGATGACTTTGCAAAATCTACATGAAGCTCACCAGTCACATGATTGGGATATACAGCAATTTGAGCTGTATTTTCCTCCTGAACAGATGACAACGCTCTGACATCAAAAACAATCGTTCCAGGCGAAACACCTACAGCAAACGACGAAACAAGGGAATTCCCGTCGTATACACGGACTTCTCCTGTAGAGAAAAAGTCCGTAACACTTGTATACAAATATCCGCTAACAGGTTCCTGAGCCAATTCATAATAGTTCTGATCAAATCCAGCCAGTGGTCCGACATTGTTCATCCCGTTGATGTCAAATTCGTTTAAAACTGACTCCATAGAAATTTGGTAAACCATCTTTCCATCGCGCAATGCAGAGGTTCCACAACCGGTTCCTGCAGCAGCAATGTTCACAGTTTGGTTCAGACTTCCATCAAGAGAAATCTTTGAAATTGAAGATCCTGTCCAGTCCTTGTTATTTACCGTGTAAAGATACCCGTTTGACAAGACCAGGTTATCAGGATTCTTTCCGTCTGGACCGAGATCAATCTCATTTCCATATGTGAGTGTGGTCATGTCCAAACGTCCAATGATTCCTTTTTCATTACCCCACTCATATCCATTGTTTACCGCAACATAGACATTATTGCCGTCAACAACGAGGTTTTGTGTTGCCCATTTAGGACCATTGATTGTATCAATAGAAATAATTGAAGAAAGATCCGCAGCATTGAAAACATTCAAATACGAATCATACGTTGTGAGGTATTCCCCTCTCGAAGCGACAATTTTGCCATTCACAAACGCCAGATTTCGAACACCCGGATATGTCGTTTCCGCGAGCAAGGCATGTGAATTCAAATCGTACTTCAGAATTTTTTGGTCTGCTGCAACATAATAGGCATCTCCAGCAATTATGGCATCTGAGGCAAACCGCATTCCTGCAATTGTATTCACAAGTGCATACGAATCAGTCGAAGGATTATACACTCCAACAGTTACGGGTTCTACGATAGTGGATGTGGCATAGTCATAGTAGCCTTCATTCACAACCAAGACCTGGTTCAAATAATTCTGGGCATTCAACAAGGCTGATAGCCCTAAAAAAACGGTTAATAAAACATTTTTCATTCGTCTGTTTTTAAAAATGAATAAATAAACTAAAAACAAGAATCATGAAAAAAGAAGGACAAGCCCCGCGGGAAGCAACGACTTTGA
>JBEGVI010000090.1:0-2619 GCA_041178485.1 Bacteroidota bacterium
TATGCTTTGGTTGGTACAATGGCATTGGTCATCTTTTCCACGTTCTTGTCCACTACTCTGATTAAACACAAATTTTCACCTAGACTTGAATCTGTTCTTCACATAATAGGCTGGATAAACTCGGCTATGCTTCTACTCTCTGTATTTTATCCTTTCATCTTAAAAAATCTATGGAATTTCAATTTTGGAATTGCCTTTATTTTTCCTTCAATCTTCTTTTTATCAAAAGTAATCCATGCGACTTCCAAATTGGAAAAAGTTCTGTTCTATCTGACCATCTTAAACATTCTGATGATTGAAACGGGTTTAATTTTCAGGCTTTCCGAAGCATGGTTCTATGATCTCGTCACCGCTTGCCTCCTGTTACTTACACTTGTTATTCTTACGAATCTGGTATTTTATTACGTCAAAAAGAATCAGTAGACATAGGTTCCAAATCCTTTAAGTCGGCTTAGCCAGTATTCACTTTTTTCGATTTCTGTAATCACTACACCTTGTGAGGAACTTGCATGTATCATTACGAGAGGCTTACCTTTTTCAGAGATCAGCATTCCCACGTGTGAAATGCCGGAACCATTGTCAAAAAAAACCAGATCACCTTTCTGAACGAGCGGTTCTTTTACCTTCCTTGAATCTTCGAACTGTTCGACTGCTCTTCTTGGCAAGGCCTTTCCTGATTTACCAAAAACATAGCAAGTAAACCCGCTGCAATCAAACCCGTTCGGATCATTTCCGGCCCACACATAGGGAACACCGATAAATCGCTTGGCACAGGCGACCAAAGAGTCTCTGAATGCTGAATCATACTGATTCCCGATCTGCTCCTCAGATTCCTGAAATTGCAAATTGTCCATGCCCGGTATTCCGGCAAACAAAACAGACAAAATATCCTTGAGTGCATTGGCATTCTCCACCTCTCCCCTTTTTCTCAGTTCAAACTCTCTTGACACCAAAAATCTTTGCAGCTCCTGAACTTCAGTAATATGAGCCCGAATTAGACTCATGCCCTGAGAATTAGAAGAAACAGAAAGGAAAAGGACCTTTGCATCTTCAAGAGAAGATTTGTGGCGTATCAACCAATGTCGATCCTGAGAAAGCTGAATCAATGAAAGAGATTTATAAAATTCCGGGACATAGGAATAATCGTAGTCCGGAATGTCCAGCAGTCGATTGGCACGACGGTATACCATACGGTAGTGTTCCTGACTGTATAGAAGCTCTAACTTGTCAAAAACCGGAACCTGTGCAAACAACTCCCACTTGACAAAAAACAATAAAAAGATCAATATTATCGTTCGCATTTCAATGACAAAGATACTTTTAGGACATTCTAACTTAACGTTTTTTTTGAAGTATAATGTTATACTCAGCAGTAAGGCACAGTTATTTCATTATCTTTAGAAAATCAAAACAACCTATGATCCGTACTTATTTTTTAGTGCCCGCCCTGCTGTGTGTGAGTTTTTTCTCTTTGGCGCAAATCGATGAAACAAAGATAGGAACCAGTCAAAAATTTGATGAAGTCCTGACTTATATCAATAATATCTACGTGGACGACGTAGATGACAATAAACTTACCGATGCAGCAATTGTTGCTGTTTTGGAGAAACTGGATCCGCACTCAACCTACATTTCAAAAGAAGAGGTTGATGAAGCCAACTCTTCAATCAACGGAAGTTTTGTAGGGATTGGAATTAGATTTCAGATCCTGAAAGATACGCTGATGGTTGTAGCGACCATTCCCGGCGGACCTTCAGAAAAATTAGGGATACTTCCGGGAGATAAAATCGTACGCATCGAGAACGAAAATATTGCCGGAGTTGGTCTAAAAAACACGCAAGTCAGAGAAAAACTAATGGGCGAACTCGGAACAAAAGTAAGGATAGAAATTCTGCGTAAAAAATCGAAAAAACCATTGGATTTTGTCATCACCCGCGACCACATTCCAATCAATTCTGTGGATGCATACTACATGGTTACACCTGAAATCGGCTATATTAAACTGAACAGCTTCTCAAGAACATCTCAAGACGAGGTTCAGAAAGGCATTACATTTCTGAAATCAAAAGGAATGAAACACCTTATTTTCGATCTGCAAGGCAATGGCGGCGGATTGTTGGATGCTGCACAAAAGCTGGCCGACGAATTTTTGAGTGGAGATAAATTGATCGTTTATTCTGAGGGCCGTGCTCAACCTAGAAACAATTTGACAGCAGGCAAAAAAGGCCTTTGGGAGACCGGCTCACTTGTATTGCTGACTGACGAATATTCAGCTTCAGCAAGTGAAATTCTTTCCGGTGCAATTCAGGATTGGGACAGGGGAATGATCGTAGGAAGGAGATCTTACGGTAAAGGGTTGGTTCAGCGCCCCATCGACCTCACAGATGGTTCCCAGATCAGACTGACAATTGCACGTTATTACACACCGAGCGGACGATTCATCCAAAAACCTTATGATGACCTTAAAGCCTATGAAGATGACCTGAACATACGTTATAAAAATGGTGAGTTCAGCCATGCAGATTCAATTAAACTCCCTGATTCACTGAAGTTTCAAACGAACATTACAAAACGAACCGTGTACGGAGGAGGAGGAATTATGCCGGATATTTTTGTTCC
>JBEGVI010000091.1:0-15892 GCA_041178485.1 Bacteroidota bacterium
ACTTTTTCCAACTCCACCTGGACGGTCTGAAGCAAAGTAGATTAAATGATCATTATTCCCGAAAAAAACAGCATGTCCAGAGTTGTATCCTTCAAGATTTATTGACATCAAAACCGGTTCACTCCAGGTTCCATTCGTTTGTTCTGAATAATAGATGGCTAATTTAGTGGCCTTTGATCCTTTTGAAACCGGGAGATTCCGTGTAATGAGCATCCTGGTGCCGCTAGAATTAAAACTAACCGGACCGTCGTGACTTTTTGATAAAAGCTGGTCTTTTTGGAGGGTGCCAATGGTGAAAGTCGAGTCGTTTATACCCTCTGCTTTGTGAAAATTTGTAAAATAATCCAGGTCCCATGCATACAGCGAATTGAAATTACGTGCATTTTTCTCCTTGCTGACATAATAGAGATCTTCTTCGAAATAGGATGGAGCAAAGTCGCCTTTTCCGGAATTAATCCCCGAAACACGTATTTTGATGCGGGCACTGTCCCTGTAAAAATCATATTTGGATTCTGTCGCTTTAGACATTCGATTGAGATACTCACTTTGAGCAAGCATATCAGGGTACTCAGTAAGAAGCACTGAGCTTTTATCATACTCACCGATACTCCGAAGCGCTTTGTAATAAAATTCAAGATCAATTTTGGTCAACTTGCCATTTTTCTTGAGCAATGCATACCTGTCACAGGCTCTGTCAAATTCGAACAGATGGTAGTGACATAATGCTGATTTACGGATATGTTCCCAGAAATTATCATCACTGAAACCCTTCCGAATGCCTTTTTCAGTCAATTCATCGAACATGGAGACACATAGTCCGTATTCCATTCTTTTAAAATGTTCTTCTGCCAATTTTGATTTCAGTTGTGCAAAAGACACAATTGAAATCAATAAAAAAACAAACAGAAGGAGACTTCGCATCAAAAATACCTTGGTGAATGATAGGATGTGGGTTTGGGTTGCAAATCATACTGAAGTAGGATTTCATGTGACCCGTATTGATACGTTCTCAGTCCGTTAATTGGAAAATCAAAAACATATCCGACCTGGAAATTTTTGACCGTGTAGACAATATTCAATCCCAATGCTTCATTGTACCTGTACATCAGTCCAGTCCATAATTTTTCGTACATCAGAAGACTTGCATTTAAATCAAGCGTAACTGGAGCATTGGGCGTGAATTTAATTAAGGTGGAAGGTTTCAATTTTAGTACACTATTCAAGTCAAAGACATACCCTCCGGCCACAAAGAAATGTTTGGTTGTTATACTTTCAACGATTTCATTGACCTTGGTTTTATTTTGAAAAAGTCTTGGAACAGAAATTCCCAGATAGTGCTTCTTTCCGGAATAATATATTCCCACACCCAGATTTGGTTTCGTAACAGTTAAAACTTTCCCGTAATATGGATCTGTTTGATCAATCACTTGAGAAGCACTGAAATCATATCCTATAGCGTCGAATCCAAAACTTACTCCTGCGGAGAGCTTGTCCAGACTTTTATTCAATGTAATTCCGGAGCTAACATCTGCATAAGCCGAGGTTCTTTTGCGTTCACCAATTCTGTCGTTGATAAAATGGGCTCCCACCCCCAAACGTTGATTTGCAACAGGGGAATGGATGCTAAGCCACTGAGAGGTCGGGGCACCTTTAAAATTAACCCATTGAAATCTTCCTAAAGCAACGAAGCTTACGGCATCGCGGCTTCCTGCATAGGCCGGATTGAAATAAAGAGGATTGTACATGTACAACGACATCTGCTCATCTTGCTGACTCAATGCGCATGTGCAATTGAAAAAAAGAAAGATATACAAGGCAGTTTTTTTCATTTCAAAAGGTTAGAATTGAACTTCCACGTAGCCTTTGTATGGCGGCTGGTCATTTGCGTTTAATTTCAGAATGTAAAAGTACGTGCCGACCGGAACCTTGCCGTCTTTTCCATCCACCACAATGCCTGAATTCACTGATCCATCCCAGTCATTTAAATAGGGACTGGCTGAATATATCATGTTGCCCCACCGGTTGTAGATTTCGACGCTGTTGCTCTGATAGTACTCCAGACCCGGGATTACCCAAGTGTCGTTGTTTCCATCGAGGTCAGGAGTAAATAGATTCGGAATAAAAATACAGTCCTCATTGAATTCTACCAACAATTGCACAGAATCGACATACACGCAGCCGAAAGCATCGGTTAGTATAACCTCATACCATCCCGACTGCTGAAAACCAATTGATTCAATGGTGGCCACTGAATTAAAGGAACTGAATCCCATCGGCCCAGACCAAACATAACTTACTCCACCTTGAGCACTGAGAAGTGCAGTCTCTCCCGGGCACAAAATGCTGTCGCCGTCAACAACGCCGCCAGAAAAATCAGAAATTACATCAATAAAAAGGCTGTCCGTCGCACTGCATCCGTTTATATCTGTTCCTGTTACACTATACCATCCTTCATTCACTGACTCTGCATTTGGGATAGTGGCTTGTGCTTGGATGGAAATAAAACTGTTTGGACCTTCCCATGAATAACTTTCTGCTCCGCTGGCAGAAATTGCTACCGTAGCATTCAAACAAGCAATGCCATTCGAGGCAGACGAATTTAAAAATAAGGTGGGAAGTGAAAGGATGTCAACAAGCAAAGAATCTTTATTCATACACCCATTCGCATCTGTACCTGTTACAGTGTAATATCCCTCATTTACAAAAGTTGCAGGACTTATGTTGATTGAATTTCCGGTATCAGAAAATCCATTCGGCCCCGACCATACAAAAGTAGTGGCTCCCGAGGCAATCAATGAAATTTCACTTCCTGTACAAATTGTTGAATCATTTGAAGAAACAGGTATGTCGACGATGGGCAAGGTGAGAACATCAATAATTTCGCAACTTGCAGGCCCAGTACATCCAGAAATCGTTGCATTTACACAATACGTTCCTTCCTGAAAAATCGAAATCGGGTCAAGTGTAACCGATGTGTTTGAAGAAGTAAATCCATTCGGTCCTGTCCAATTGTAGGTAACTCCAGATCCGGGGGTGTTTACGCTCAGTTGAACGGAAGACCCGACACATGGTGTATTGTCAGAAACAACCAGCGCAGGAGCTCCCGGTGCACCCGGGTTGGTAATACTGAAAGGTCCAAATTGTTCACTGCAATTGTTGGCGTCCGTAACTTCAATAAAATAGGCCCCGGCAGGAACTCCGGTAAGATTGGCTGACGTCCCGACGACAGTTCCGCTGCCATTTGTCCATTCATAGGTCAGGCTGCCTGCTCCCGAAGCAGTTGCTCCCAGAATGGCTCCGTTTGAACCGCCACAATCGGATGGTGTCTCGGTGGGTGAAGCTGTTAGTACGGGCAAGGGATTGACTGATATAAGTACGCTGGAAGTGGAGGTGCACCCATTCGATGTTCCGGTGACGGTATAACTTGTTGCTGAAGTAGGGGAAACTAGAATAGAAGTTCCCGTTTGAGATGTACTCCAGCTATACGAATTTGCTCCATTGGCATTCAGTGTTGCTGAATTGCCGAGGCACACCGAGCTGGCTGATGGTATTATGGATATGGTGGGGTTTTGGTTGACTTGAACCGTTACGTCGAGCATTTGTTTGTAGCCACACAAACCGGAAACCTCACAGAAATAAGTTTGAGTAGATACCGGTGAAACAGTGACGCTTTGCGACGTTGATCCGTCATGTTGCCATTCATACGACGTTGCCCCAGCCGGTGCTGTGAGCGTTACAGACTGGCCGTTACAGATAGGAGGTACATCCGTGATATCCGGAAACTGAACTCCCGATTGAGCAGTAATGGAATAATTACAAATGTCTCCGGCAAATCCGTCAACCATGAGGTAATAGTCGTTCCCTACCGTAAGGTTGTTTGCTGTGATTGAAAAGCCAGTGCTGCTCTCCTTGAAATCTGAAACGGGAACGAAATTCGTGCAGTTCGTTCCTTCAAAAATTTGCATCTGAAGTCCGCCGGATGGATAGTTTCCCACCCAACAATCATATACGGATACTTGCAACACTGCGGTAGAGGAGGCTGCAGTAAATTTTATCCAGGAGTTGTTGTTAATGGTGACATCATAGAAGGGAGCGCCCACACCCCACGATCCACCTTGTCCGAATATGCCGCCTGTATTGGTGCCGTCGGGCATATTGGTTCCTGATACATCTTCGTTGTTCCCCCTCATGTTGCCGGGCCTGTCCGGGGTGTAAGCGGCACTGGTCGAAGCATTGTATCCATTGAGATCGCAAATATACAAGGCATTGGCACAATTGTCATTGGTTGCGGTGGTCACGCAAATTCCAAACGTACCTGAAGAGGATCCATATCCGAAATACCTGAGATAAACAGTACTTCCGGGGGTGAGTCCTGTGGCCGAGATCAAGGGCAAAAGATCATTCGCTGAACCGGGGTATGCTGTGTTGTCATCCGAACACGCAATTTGCGTGAGTACCGAACACGTACCGGAATACAAGGCCATGACTCCATCCGTGATTGCTCCCGCTCCCATGTTGGGTTTGGAGGTAATAAATACGTTCCCGGAGGAAGGTACTGTTATGGCAAACCATACATCTTTAGACGTGGAGGAGAAGCCACCTTGTTGTGGGGCACTCCCACCGGCGCACGCACTTGGTGTTGGCGCAGACATCGAAGCTGTGGCGCCCACTGTTGTAAATTCTGCATAATTGCAATTAGCAGTGACTGTCGGGAGGGCAATGGCTGAACAAGGTTCGTTATTCGTTGGTGCGGCGGTGGATGTTCCGGTTACACAGATTTGAAAATTCCCTGGACTCCCTGCGTAATAGTCGTATACTCTGATACGGTAAGTTTGTCCGGGAGTAAGCCCAACGGCATTGATGACTTCATTCTGACCCGAAAATGTCGCATCCTGACATTGGATGGAAGTCAAAGAACTGCAAACGCCGCTGAAAAGTTGAACTACAAAGTCAGAAGCATCAAGCGGATCGACCGTAATCGACTGAACGGCGTTCGTAGCAACAAAAGAATACCATACATCGTCGTCGGCAGAACCTGAACAACCTGTAATGGATTGCGTGGCACCAACGGTCGTTCCAGAAACAGGAGTACAGGTGGAACTCACAGCAAGTGTTGTAGCCGTAGAACAGTCATTGGACTGGCCGAATAGGAAGCCTGTGAGTGTCCAGCTTAAAAAAATAAAATACCAGCAGATTCTCATTCTTTTAGCGAATTAAATTCTCCCGGTTCAAGACCATACGAAATCAATATTTTTTTAACGTCTACGGGCGACCAGTTAGGCTCGTTTTCACCGGTTTGGTTTGTTTCAGGAACAGTGAACAGAATTTGACCGGCACTCATTTCCGATTTATAGTGAAATGTTACTTGTTGAATTTTCAGGTCGAGCAATTCTCTCTGTATGGTCTTTTGTTTTTCGGGATTTAAAGCGCCATGAAAAGTATACGAATGCGTTTGTGCATACATTGTCCCGGCAGTAAAAGACAAAAGGACAATTAAAACATATCTGTACATTGACGTGTGGTTAAGGTGGAATGAATTGCGAAATTAATGTTTGCCATCGGGCCATGCAAGAAATGATAGCATTATTTTGAAGGTTTTAAATGGTATCATAAATCGACTCTAGAGAAGCAATCCTTCCTTTTGTAACTGAAATATGGCTTCAAGTAATTTGTCTGCATCCTTTTGTTCATTAAATGCCTGCCACGAAATACGGATGTAGATTTGATTGTTTTGCTCTATTACCGGTATTTCTATACCATGAGTGTACAAGAGTTTCTGCTTTAACAGTGTCGGATTATTGGTTCGAATTGGGAAGCTGCACATCTGTGCAAAGAATGTTTCGTTAAACGGAGCCAATGGAGAGGAAGATAAGGCATTAAAGATTGGACTTGTTTCATTAAGAATGAACGATCTGCATTTTTTTGACACGTTTTCCCAGTCATATTTTTTTCGAAATTTTAGAGTATCTCGAACCGTTAGAAATGCAGATAGGTCTCTAGTCCCATTGAATTGATGGTAATCAAAGAATCTGTTTGGACCTTTCAAAGGTGCATCGTATCCCCAACTGATGACCATAGGATCTATGTAGTCTTTCACTGAGTTTGCGGCATAGAGAAAAGAACATCCTTTAGGGGCCATCATCCATTTGTGACATGCGCCGGTGTAATAATCGACGTCAAGTCTCGAAAGATCAAGGGGGATGTGGCCGGGAACATGAGCGCCATCCACCACAATGATGAGACCCCGCTTTCGTGCTTCTATACAGATTTCTTCTACAGGTAAGATCAGCCCGGTAGCACTGGTGATGTGACTCAAGAAAACCGCTTTAGTTCGGGACGTGTATCCCGACCAGAATTCGTTCAGAAATTCTTCTTTCGAAGCAATAGGCAGCGTGATTTGCTGTTGTTTGAACGTAAAGCCCTTGCGCGACCCATAATATTCCCAGGTTTTTATCATCGCCCCATATTCCAGGGAGGTAGAGAGCACTTCATCTCCGTGAGTTAGTTCTAAACTTCGTATAACTGCGTTGAAAGCATAACTGGGATTGGTTACCAGCACCAGGTTGTCTGAAGGGCAATTCACAAACTCAGCCAAAGCGTCAATCGAGTCCTGAACATACTGAAAGGCGTCTTCAGCAATGAATTTGACAGGTTGGCGTTCCAGCACCAGTTGCCACTCCTGATACGCCTGAAAAATTTCCTTGGGACAGGCCCCGAAAGATCCAAAATTCAGAAAGGTTGTTTGTTCGTCGAGAAGAAAAAGTTCCTTGTAGTTGATCATAAAACGATTGATTTTTCCACAAAACTGCTAAGTTATTCCTTTGGAATGATTTTGGGTAAGTCATTTTTTCTAAATTCGGTCATTCAATTGTTGTACACTCATGAATAAATCAATTCTTACCATTCTGAACGGGATGTTCGTTCTTGTCTTTTCTGTTTCTTCCTTTGCTCAGCAGGACAGCGTCGTTCAGGCCAAAATTCTCGATGACGGTTCGCAAGATGCCGAAAAAGCATACAATGCAGGCATTCAGTTTTTTAACGAAAAGAACTTCTCTGCTGCGATCGCAGAGTTTGATAAAGCAGTTTCATTGAAGCCGGACTTTGACAAAGCATATTATTTCCGGGGAAATTCCAAGTTGGAATCCAATGATACGAAAGGTGCGATGTCTGATTACAATACAGCCATCAACATTAGTCAGCAAAGCGACTATTTCTACAGCAGAGCGCAGTTGAAATACACAGAAAAAGACCCAGATGGAGCAAAAGAGGATTACACCCAGGCCATTGCATTCAATACAGGGAATGCGCAGGCATACTATTACAGGGGAGTGATCAATTTTGAAAAAGAAGACTACAAAGCGGCAATTGTAGATTTCACAGATGCGATTAAATACAAAAATGACCATGCCTATGCTTTCAATGACCGAGGCAGTGCGAAAATGAAATCTGGTGACCTTGAGGGTGCCGTAAGCGACTATAAAAAAGCAGTTCAACTTCAATCTGATCTGGCACTTGCTCACAACAACCTAGGGAGCGTGCTCCGTAAGAAAGGTGACTTTAAAGGAGCAATAGAAAGTTACACTTCAGCAATCAAAGCTAAGCCGGATTATTATGTGGCGTACAACAACCGCGGAAGTGCCAAAGTGGATGCGGGTGATTTCAAAGGCGCAATTGAGGATTTCTCAAAAGCTTTGGAAAAGAAAAGTGACTACGTTTTTGCTCTCAACAACCGGGCGACAGCAAAATACAAGCTAAAAGACTACAAAGGTTCGGAAGAGGATTGCACTCAGGCAATTAAACTTGATCCCAACTATGCCTACGCTTATTTGAATCGTGGAATAGCGAGAGAATTACTTCGCAACGAAAAAGGAGCCTGCGAGGATTGGAACAAAGCCATTGAACTAGGGGCAGAGTCAGCAAAATCTTACATTGTTAATTGTCAATAATCACGAAAATGAATTTTAAAATTTATATCACACTGGCAGCAGTATTCTTCTATTTTGCCGGATTCGGTCAAAATATTGAGTTTGACAAAAAGAATTTCGAAGACAAGGAGGGATTGAAAGAAGCCAAGAAAAACCTGGATGAAGGCGATGCTTTGTACGAACAAGGTGCTGTATTTTACAAAGATGCATTGCCTTTTTATCAGAAAGCACAGGAATTCAATCCCAACAATTCTGACTTGAATTACAAACTGGGTAAATGCTATTTGCAGTCTGCATTCAAGCAAAAAGCGCTCAAACATCTCGAGAAAGCAATTGAATTAAATCCTGCCATTGATCAGGAAATACACTACTTTCTCGGAGTGGCATACCACATCGGAATGGAATGGGATAAGGCTTCTTCGGCTTATTCAAAGTACCTCAAGGTCGCGATGAGCAGCAATCCTGATGCAGTAACGGATGTTCAGAACAGGATCAGTCAGTGTATGAATGGCCGTGAATTGGTTAAGTCACCGTTAAGAGTGTTTATCGATAACCTTGGAAAAAATGTGAATACGGAATTCAACGAATATGGCGCGGTGGTATCTGCGGATGAATCTGTACTTCTTTTCACCGCACGTCAACCAAATTCCACGGGCGGAGGCATTGATCCGGGATTGAATGAAAATTTTGAAGACATCTACATTTCCTATAAGCAAACGGATGGTCAATGGTCCAAAGCGGTAAATCTCCCCAAAACGGTTAACAGCGAAGACCATGATGCGGTTTCGGCAATTTCAGCAGACGGTCAGCGTTTCATCATTTATCTGGGAAGAAGCAATGCTGGAGATTTGTTTGAATCGGTATTGACAGGAAATGAATGGAGTAAACCTGAAAGTCTTGGTAAAAACATCAACTCTAAATACCACGAACCCTCCGCTTGTTACAGTCCTGATGGAAACACCTTGTATTTCGTCTCAGATATGCCTGGTGGACAAGGGCTGCATGATATCTATGTGTCCAAAAAAGACGATAAGGGCAGATGGGCCGAACCCGTAAATCTTGGAAAGACGGTGAATTCTCCTTTCAATGAAGAAGGAGTATTCTTGCATCCCGATGGGAAAACATTGTTCTTCAGTTCAGAAGGCCATAAATCAATGGGAGGGTACGACATTTTTAAAACGGTATTCGATCAAGCAACAGGTACATGGAGTGCTCCGGAAAATATTGGATATCCAGTAAATACTGCCGACGACGATGTATTCTTTGTGCTTTCCGCAAATGGAAGGCACGGATATTACATGTCGATGACTGCAGATGGTTTTGGTCGACGTGATTTGTATATGATTACATTCCTTGGTGCAGAGAAACCAATGATTCAGAACAATGAAGACAACCTGATTGCTTCACAGGCCGCACCGATTAAGGAAGTGGTTAAAGCGCAGGCTGTTGCAATTAAAGAGGCACAACTTACAATCCTCAAAGGGGTGATCACGGATGCTTTAACGCAGAAACCCCTGGAGGCCACAATCGAGATCGTCGACAACCAGATGAATCAGGTGATCGCCTCATTTACCTCGAACAGTGCCACCGGGAAGTACCTCGTATCTCTTCCAGCAGGTAAGAATTATGGGATTGCCGTAAAGAAAGAAGGGTACTTGTTCCATTCTGAAAATTTTGATATCCCCAATACTGCGGCATTCCAACAGGTTACTAAAGATGTGGAGCTTAAAAACATTGCTGTGGGCAGCAAGATTGTTTTGAAGAATATCTTCTTCGATTTTGACAAAGCCACATTGCGGCCGGAGTCAACCAATGAATTGCAACGTCTGACCAAATTGCTCAACGATGTACCGACACTTAAAATTGAAATATCCGGACACACGGACTCGAAAGGAGCGAACGATTACAACAAAACACTTTCGGACAACAGAGCAAAGGCTGTTGTTGATTACCTGATCAAAGCAGGTATCGCATCGAACAGGCTCGTGTACAAAGGGTACGGGGAGGAACAGCCGATCTCCACCAATGAAACAGAAGAAGGTCGTCAATTGAATCGCCGTACGGAATTCAAGATCTTAAGTATGTAATATCTATCCAAAAGGGGAGACGAATGTTTCCCCTTTTTTTTGACTTGTAGTTATAATGTTCATCCTGTCTCTATTGTTGGCACTTTTGGTTGGTCTTTCCCTTGGTTTGATCGGGAGCGGGGGGTCTGTTCTCACCTTGCCAATCATGGTCTATCTTTTGGGTGTTAGCACTGTACTCGCAACGTCATATTCACTGTTTGTCGTCGGAGTTGCGGCTATGATTGGAGCATTTCAAGCAGTTCGAAAAGGCAATGCTGATCTGAAAATGGCAGTGATCTTTGGACTTCCATCTATTGCAGGAGTATATGTTACCCGTGCGTTTATCCTTCCATCTTTTCCGGTTGTGCTTTTTAATCTGGGAGATTTTGAAGTTAAGCGGGAATTTTTTCTAATGATCCTTTTTGCATTTCTGATGCTTTTTGCCGCCATATCCATGATCCGTTCAGGGAGAAAGTCTACTGATGCTGAACTTCAGGGAGAGGCAAAAATGAATTACGCCATCCTATTGGCAGAGGGATTGCTTGTGGGAGCGATTACCGGATTAGTTGGTGCAGGAGGAGGGTTTTTGATTATTCCTGTTCTGGTACTCATGTCAGGAATGCCCATGAAAAAAGCGGTTGGGACGTCGCTCATAATCATTGCTGCAAAATCAGCGGTCGGATTTCTGGGTGATATCCAATCGGGGATGCAAGTTGACCTGCCATTTTTGATGACATTTTCTTTTGCCACATCTCTTGGAATTATTTTCGGATCCATCCTTTCAGAGCGAATCAGTGCCGAAAAGTTGAAATCCGCTTTTGGCTGGTTTGTACTTAGTTTTGCGATTTTCATCCTTTTTAAGGAAATTTCGGGAATCTGATGATGACAATCAGTTTTTAGTTCTGAAAAATAGACGAAATTTGAATAAATAATTGACCATATGACTATCGAACAGATTTATACCGGTTGCCTCTCGCAGGGGGCGTACTATATTACTTCGAAAGATGAGGCTGTTATCATCGATCCGTTGCGTGAAACTTCACCTTACATCGAGCGTGCAAAGCGGGACAAGGTCACCATTAAATATATTTTTGAAACGCATTTTCATGCAGATTTTGTCAGCGGTCATGTAGACCTTGCTCGTGAGACAGGCGCGACGATCGTGTATGGCCCCAACGCTTCAACGACCTTTGATTCCTACATTGCAAAAGACGGGGAACACTTCAGTGTCGGGGACATAACTTTTAAGGTGCTTCATACGCCTGGACATACTATGGAGTCTACGTGTTTTCTGTTGATGGATGAGAAGGGCAAAGACCATGCGGTGTTCACGGGAGATACGCTCTTCATTGGCGATGTTGGACGTCCTGACCTGGCGCAGAAATCGGCGAGTATGACGCAAGAGCAACTTGCAGAAACGCTGTATCATTCTTTGCGTGATAAAATTATGACGCTGGCCGATGAAGTAATTGTTTATCCAGCACACGGCGCAGGGAGTGCTTGCGGAAAAAATCTGAGCAAGGAAACCGTTTCTACTATCGGTGAGCAGAAAAAAAACAACTACGCGCTTCGTACGGATATGACGGAAACAGAATTTGTCAAAGAGGTAACGGATGGCTTGTTGCCGCCGCCGGGATACTTTGGTATGAATGTTCAAATGAACAAAACAGGATACGATGCCATTTCCGATGTGATTCGTCGTGGTCAAACTCCACTTTCTGTTCAAGCGTTCGAAGTTGCTGCAAATGAGACCGGCGCGATCATGCTGGATACAAGAAATGCACAAGATTTTTCTCAGGGACATATTCCTAATAGTATCAATATCGGTGTTGACGGGCAGTTTGCACCTTGGGTAGGGGCAATGATTCCGGATGTGAAACAACAGCTGCTGTTGATAGCTGATGAGGGAAGGGAAGAGGAGGTGATTACCAGACTTGCCCGCGTAGGCTATGATTACGTCATTGGCTATCTTGAAGGGGGATTCCAAGCGTGGAAAAACGCAGGAGAGGAAATATCAACTGTTCAGCGAATCACAGCTGAAACTTTTGAGAAAGAGCTCACAGAAGATACCTTGGTCATTGACGTGCGGAAACCGGGAGAGTTTGAAGCTGAACATGTGAAAGGTGCCTTGAACATTCCGCTGGATTTTATCAACGAACAAATGAGTTCCTTCCCTAAAGACAAACCTTTTACTATTCATTGTGCAGGAGGTTACCGAAGTATGATTGCTGCATCTATTCTTAAATCAAGAGGTTACAATGAGTTTAAAGAGGTTGCGGGAGGATTTGGAGCAATTTCTAAAACGGCTGTTCCAAAAACAGATTTTTCGTGTGCATCAAAACAATGATGTAAATAAATCGTGAGTTTGTTGCATTTGCTTTGATTGATGCAGATTACCTGCATGGACTTGCCTCATACATTGCAATCAAAGAAATTGCTTCAGAAAGTATACTCGCAACAGATTTAATAGAGAATATCAGCAAAGGGATTTTATCCCTCCACAATTAATCGTCATCCTCTTCCTCGTCGTCGTCGAAATTGAAGAAACTCGCATTTTCAATATCGTCCAGGTCATCATCGTCATCAAAAAACCGATTGTTCTTACCGCTCTTTTTGTAGGCGCTCATTTTCGGTTTTTTATTAAAACTGTCCTGATCCCGCTCCTTTTTTTTCTCTTTATCCGGAGTTCTGTCTTTTTTTCTGTCTGCTTTCAGAGGGTCCTCAACAGGAGGAACAAAAGTAGGAGCAACCGGTGGACGCTCATCTCTGGGGCGTTGATCCGGCCTCGGTTCCCTGGGTCGCTGGTCTGAACGATTGTCCGGACGTTGTTCTCTCGGTGCGCGGTTGTCAGGGCGCTGGTCGGCCTCTTTTACTGCAATCGGACGCCCATTGAGGAGGGAACCATCGAGGCCCTTGATGGCGCTCATAGCTTCGTCACGGTCGGACATTTCAACAAAACCAAAACCACGGGATTTTCCTGTTTCACGGTCGGTTGCAACGGTTGCTTTGAGTACCGTACCGTAATCCTGAAATGCTTGTTTTAACTGTTCGCTTGTTATGTTAAAATCAAGTTTGGCAACAAAAATACTAGTCATATAAATGAAATAGCGGTATTTAAGCTGAAGTAAACATTATATCAGCCGAAAATAGGATTTTTTTTGGACAGCAAGTTATTTCCCTGATTAATTTTGAAAAAAAAATTATGAAGGCACTTATTCTTGGAGCGACAGGTCTTGTGGGAGGCGAACTTTTAGAGTTGATGGAAGAGGATGATCGCGTGGAGAAAATAGAGCTTCTTACGCGACGTGAACTAGAGTTGAAAACCATGAAGGTGATCAACCATGTGGTCGACTTTGAAACAATGGATTCCCTACCGGTCAGTTCTGATCTTGACACACTCTTTATTGCGTTTGGCACCACCTTAAAAACCGCAGGTTCAAAAAAAGAACAATGGAAGATTGACGTGGATTTTCCAACTACGGTGATGAAACTGGCAAGAAAAAAAGGCATTAAACATTGTGTATTGATCTCTGCAATGGGGGTTTCTGCATACTCACCGTTTTTTTACTCCCGGATGAAGGCAACTCTGGATTCCAATGCCAAACAAATTGGCTTTGAAAAACTTGTGATCATCAAGCCTTCAGTATTGGAGGGACTTCGAAAGGAAGAACGTACCGGAGAGAAAATTTCCGTTAAAGTAGGCAATCTCATCGGTAAGACCGGGCTGATTGAAAGTTACCGTCCGGTTTCCGCACTGAAGGTAGCAAAGTGTATGTTTCAAAGTGAAGTCGAATTGACTTCAGGGATTCATGAGATTCACTCAGGACAGATCCGAAGTTTTGCGAAAAGATATTCGCTTCAGAAAAAATAATTTTGAGAGGGGGTTTATTCTTTCTTTTTCAATAGATCGCGAATTTCTGTAAGCAATTCTTGATCTTTAGTAAGTTTTTCTTCTTTCTCAGATTCGTCGTCGTCTCTTTTTTGAATGGCTTTGTTCATTGCTTTGACCATGAGGAATATGATGAATGCAGTAACCAGAAAGTTGATTACAGAAGCGATAAATTTCCCATAAAGTACACCATGCCAGCCGAGATTTTCCAGCTTGCTGACATGCAGTGCCTCCATGGCAGGTTTGAGCAAAAGGGGAGTGATGACATCATTGATAAGCGAACCGACAATGGCGCTGAATGCCCCTCCGATAATAACTGCTACGGCAAGGTCGATCACGTTGCCGCGCATAATGAATGTTTTGAATTCTTTGATCATTTTAATTTAGTTTAAAGGGTTGGCGTTGCAGCAACGATCGACTGAGAGTTACTTCATCCGCGTACTGGAGTTCGGTTCCCACGGCAACACCGCGTGAGAGTGACGTGATCAATACTCCTTTGTCACTTAGCTTTTTGAAAAGATAAAAATTCGTTGTGTCACCTTCCATTGTCGGACTCAACGCGAAAATAATCTCTGTCACTGAACCCGTTTCTGCTTTTTCAATCAGGGAGGGGATGTTCAGGTCAGACGGTCCGACACCATCCATAGGGGAGATGATTCCGCCAAGAACATGGTAAATGCCTTTGAAGGATTCAGTGGATTCGATCGCTAACACATCCCGGATGTCTTCAACCACGCAGATAATAGAATGGTCACGACGTGGGTCTGTACAAACAGAACAGCTTTCCATGTCACTTATATTTCCGCAAGAAATGCATTTTTTGACATGTTCTTTCATTTCTCGGATTGCATCCGAAAATGCAGCAACTTCCTGATCGGTACGGTTGAGAAGCTGCAGTACCAACCGCAAGGCTGTTCTTTTTCCAATGCCCGGAAGGGAGGAAAGTTGCTCAACAGCATTTTCAATGTACCTGGAAGGAATTTTCACTTTGCAAAAGTAATGAATCTACCCACTTTTCTTTTTCCGCAAAAGAAAAGAGGCAAAAGACTACGAAGTAGAAGTGTTGCTGAAACTCGAATTCGTTTTAATTCCAAACTTTTTGATCTCTACTTTTGACGGGCCAAAAGTAGGAAAAGCTCTTTCACTTTTACAAGGAATCTACCTTCGGTACCGCTGACAAACCTTCGCTTCGAGCATACGCAACTCCGCTTGTTTTGCAGACTGGTTCTGTGTAAAAGTGATACACTGATTGATCGAAGCTGCGGTTTGAGAATGCAAATGTTTGATGCATTTAAAAGTTGGCTCGCTAGGGAAGTGAGGAAAAAGAAAATTTCGAAGCGTTCATCAAATCCAAAAAGCGCTTGTCGTTTGTAAGCGGTGCTTACACTCTTTTTGAGATTTGGTCGATGAGAAATTTTCGCCGAACGGCTTTAGCGAGACTTGATTTTTTTGTTACTTTTTTGATCAAGCAAAAAAGTAAGTAATTAACTCTTATTTTTGCCATCCATGTCCAAAGACCTCAACATCCGCAATAAAAAAGCCCGCTTCGAATACCATCTGATGGATACATTCGTTGCCGGAATTCAATTGGCGGGAACAGAGATCAAGAGCATCCGAAAAGGAAAAGCATCGATCGTTGAGGCCTATTGTGTGGTACAAAAAGGGGAGGTGTGGATCCGGAACATGCATGTGTCCGAATACGAGAATGCTTCCTTCTACACCCACAAACCCCGTGCTGACCGTAAACTGTTATTGAATAAAAAAGAGATTGCGAAAATCGAAAAGTTCTTGCAGGTGAAAGGAAACACACTCATCCCGCTTAAACTATTTCTCTCCGATACAGGTTGGGTAAAGATAGAGATCGCCCTTGCACAAGGAAAGAAACTGCACGACAAACGCCAGGACCTCAAAGAAAAAGACGACAAGCGCGACATGGATCGGGCGATGAAGCGGTGATGGCTCTGATTCGACAGATGGACCTTGCAAATGATTACTTTTATTCCATCAAAAAA
>JBEGVI010000092.1:0-6870 GCA_041178485.1 Bacteroidota bacterium
GAAAGACCTGTAAACGTGACTGATATGAGCCCAATTAAAAGAAAAAAGTAGCTTTTCATAATTTTAATTAATTGATTTGAGTAAAAAAGAGGATACCGGCAAAGCGGTTTTATAACAGGAAATCACAAGTTGATCCAATCCTGGTAGCGCAATGTGATCCGGCGTAAATTCGGCAAAGAAGTACCATTGTTTATTGAAAATTAGTGGTTGCTTTACCGCTGCTTGCTTGAATTCAGGTGGCAAGATCTTGTTCTTTTCTCCTCGTATTTCGCCGAATAATTTTTTGAACTCCGACACTTGTGTTAACGAGCTAAATTCATCAGGATTAGATGCAATGTGTGAACGGATATCGTAAACTTCATCTTTATCAGGCTCGTACACTCCTCCATAAACGCGCACATGTTCAGGCGTCAACTCAACATACACCCCACTTAGCGATCTGCTTTTTTTACCTCCGGGAGAAATAACTGCCGAGGTATAGAGTTTGTATGGTGTTTTATCTGCCGAAAATCGGATATCTCTGTTAATTCGAAAGATACAGTCCTTGGCCTCCAGATCCGAAAATTCAGAGTTAGTCTTGGCAAACTCTACAATGAGGTGTTGAACAAAATCTTTAAAGGGCTCTTTTACAGTATTTTCATAGCGCTTTCGGTGCACATCAAACCACTCTTTGTGATTGTTGGCCGCCAGTTCTTTGAAAAAGTCTACGAAATCCTGCGTAAAAAATATCCTGTCTTTCAAAGTATAATTTTCTTCAAAAATAAGCCGACATTGCTTACGATAAACAATACGAGGTTGAAATTGTCCGATCCGATGCTCCTGATCGGAATTCAATATCCTTACCTTCGCACAAAACAAGACCTATGAAGCATGTTTCTCGCAAAAGCATCGAAAAAGCTATTGAAATTGTTGATAACCTGGATGACTCCGGACTTGAGTCTTTATCTGAGAAACATGCCTTAGCTCAGCCAACACTTCTCGCCTATGTGATGACGGCTCCGGAAGAATATGAAAACGAAACGTTGTCAGGTATTCTGATTTACTATTTCTGTCTGATTTCTGAAGCTTTTGAGCAAGAAGGGATAGCACTAAACCGAATAACAGAAGATCAAATCGATGAATTTGAAGAACCTTATTTCGAATTGCTGGATGCATATTTTGAAAAAGCTGATCAGGAACTTTTAGATGATTTCGTCGACCAACCGGAACTGACACAGTTTATGGCCATTGAAATTTCTACCAATGATGAGGATGGCAGCTCTATAGACGATGAAACTGCCACGCAACTCTTTATTGTCTCTGTGGCAATGATCACCTTACTGTCGAGATCAATTAAGTAACTGGTATGAGAACTCCCGCAGAAATCGTTGGGCTCATGATGAACAATGATTCCTTCAGTCAATGGATGAAAATAGAGGTTGAATCTGTTTCATTAGGTGGCTGTACCTTAAAGATGGAGGTAAAACCGGAAATGCTCAACGGATTTGGTATCCTTCATGGTGGAATTTCATTTTCATTGAGTGATTCTGCTTTGGCTTTTGCTTCCAATTCATATGGCTATAAATGTGTGAGTATTGAAACATCCATTTCACATCTGAAAACAGTTAAGCAAGAGGATACGCTTTTTGCTACGGCGAATGAAATTCATCGCGGTCGATCCATAGGTGTGTATGAAGTGACTATTACAAATCAAAACCTTGAGAAAATATCCTGTTTCAAAGGCACTGTGAGCATATCCAAAGAGACGTGGTAAGTGATTTTTCTATGTACGCATAAAATATTTTACTACTTTAGCGTGCTGAAAATTTACAATGTCAACATCTGAAAATGTACTTCATGACTTCGAACTGCGCCATGCATGGCATAAATTGTCGCGAATGTACAATCAAAAAGCTGGAGAGCATGGCATCACAATGTCCATTGGCTACATCCTAATGATTGTTGACCGTGAAGGCACACCGAGCACACAACTCGGACCAAGAATGGGAATGGAACCAACCTCTCTTTCCCGTACACTAAAAACCATGGAAGACAGAGGATTTGTGTATCGGAAATTTGATAGAGTCGACAAACGGAAGGTATTGGTATTTCTCACAGATGAAGGTGTTCGTTACAGAAAGATCGTCAAACAGACCATTCTCGACTTTAACTCAAAAATCCGAGCCAGAGTAAGTCCTGATAAACTCAAAGCTTTTCTGGAAGTTCTGGAGGTCATGGATCTTCTTGTAGAGGAGGAATTAAAACTAAATACATTAAAATAAAACAAATGAACAGGCACATTAAAAAAGTAGCAGTTTTGGGCTCAGGAGTAATGGGTTCCCGAATTGCATGTCACTTTGCCAATGTGGGATGCGAAGTACTTTTATTGGACATTGTACCCTTCGAACTCACGGAAGAGGAAACGAAAAAAGGACTTACTAAAGAACACATTACGGTTCGAAACAGAATTGTAAACCAATCACTCGACAATACCCTTAAGTCAAATCCTTCCGCAATCTACAGAAAATCTTTTGCCAAAAGGATTACCACCGGAAATTTCGAAGACGACATGGATAAGATTGCAACATGCGATTGGATTATTGAGGTGGTAGTCGAACGTTTGGACATCAAAAAACAAGTTTTTGATAACGTAGAAAAACACCGTAAACAGGGTACACTTATCACATCCAATACCTCAGGAATCCCAATTCACATGATGCTTGAAGGGCGAAGCGATGATTTTAAGAAACACTTTTGTGGAACCCATTTCTTCAATCCGCCTCGCTACTTACAGTTGCTTGAGATCATCCCCACTGCTTCGACAGATGTAACGGTCGTTGAATTTTTAATGGAGTATGGAGCCAAAATCCTTGGCAAGAAAACAGTTCTGTGTAAGGATACACCTGCATTCATCGCAAACCGTGTTGGAGTCTTTTCGATCATGGCTTTGTTTCACGCCGTTAATGAACTTGGATTAACTGTTGATGAGGTGGATAAACTCACCGGTCCGGTGCTGGGGCGACCTAAATCCGCGACTTTCAGAACTTGCGACGTGGTGGGGTTGGACACGCTCGTGCACGTGGCAAACGGGTTGAAAGCAAACTGTCCGAATGATGAGGAGAACGCTTTGTTTGAACTTCCTGAATTCATATCAAAAATGGTCGAGAACAACTGGCTCGGATCTAAATCAGGACAGGGATTTTACAAAAAAGTAAGGTTAGCTGACGGAAAAAGTGAGATCCATTCACTTGATCTTCAAACGTTGGAATACCGCCCCTCTCAAAAGGTAAAGTTCGCAACGCTAGAGATGACCAAACCCGTTGACGACCTTAAGCAACGTACAAAAATGTTGTTTGCTGGAATGGATAAAGCGGGTGATTTCTACAGAAAGCTGTTTGGTGGGTTGTTCGCATACGTATCCAACCGATTGCCCGAAATTACGGACGACATCTACAAAATCGATGATGCATTAAAGGCAGGATTTGGTTGGGAACTTGGTCCGTTCGAAACATGGGATATTATCGGTTTTGAACAAGGATTAAAGTTGATCAGCGATGTTAATAAAACCGTTGCCTCCTGGATTACTGAAATGAAAAATGGTGGATTCACATCTTTCTATAAAATTGAGAATGGGAAGAAGCAGTATTTTGATGTAGCTACCAAATCATACAAAACCATTCCCGGCACGGAGGACCTGATCATTCTGGATGCTTTGAGAAGTGAGAATAAAGTTTGGGGCAATTCGGATGTGACAATTGTTGATCTGGGTGACGGGATTCTAAACCTTGAATTCCACACAAAAATGAATACGATCGGTGGTGGTGTGATTGAAGGAATGAACAAAGCGATGGATCTTGCAGAAAGAGACTATAAAGGGTTGGTAATATACAATACCGGACAGAATTTCTCGGCAGGTGCAAACGTGGGTATGATATTCATGATGGCAATCGAACAAGACTATGACGAATTGAACTTTGCCGTCAAAGCATTCCAGGATGCCATGATGCGGGTGCGTTACTCGAATATACCGGTAGTCGTAGCGCCTCATAATCTTGCACTCGGAGGCAGTTGTGAAATGTCGATGCACGCCGATAAGGTTGTTGCACATGCTGAGCTATACATGGGGCTTGTGGAATTTGGCGTAGGCGTAATTCCCGGTGGTGGAGGCACGAAAGAATTTGCAAAAAGACTTTCCGAAGAATTGAAAGACGGTGACATTAAGATTAACCGAATGCGGGAGCGATTCCTGACAATCGGGCAGGCAAAAGTTTCAACTTCTGCATACGAGGCATTTGATCTGGGATATCTCAGACCGGGCATTGATGAAGTGGTGGTGAGCCGAGATTATCAATTAGCCCGCGCAAAAGCTGCAGCCCTGGAACTTGCAGAAAAAGGGTACGTTGCTCCAAAACGCGAAAAGAATATCACTGTGATGGGTAAGGAAGGCCTAGGAATTGTGTACGTTGGAGCAAATTCTATGCTTTCCGGAAATTATATGTCCGATCACGACCGCGTTATTTCTGAGAAATTAGGTTTTGTCCTGTGTGGAGGAGATCTAAGCGAGAATACCGTCGTTTCAGAACAATATCTATTAGACCTTGAGCGACGCGCATTTGTTGAATTATGTGCTGAACGAAAAACCATGGAACGGTTAGAAAGTATACTTAAGCAGGGAAAGATTTTGAGGAATTAGATTTAAGGATATTAAGACAAAAAGACATCAGGATTTTAAGACTTAATATGAAGAAAGCGCACAATTTCAGGGAATTGAACATTTGGAAGGATTCGTTGCAACTTGTTAAAAAAGTTTACATCCTTACATCTGAACTTCCAAAAGATGAAAAATTCGGTTTGATTTCTCAAATTAACCGATGCTCCATTTCAATACCCTCAAATATTGCTGAGGGTTCTGGACGAACTTCGGAAAAAGAATTCCACTATTTCCTTAACATCGCTATTTCATCATCCTACGAACTTGAAACTCAATTAATCTTGGTGGAGGAGCTGTTTAATATAAAAACAAAGACACTTCTAACTGAATTGGAAACGCTTCAGAAAAAGATTGGTGCCTTCAAAAGAACAATAATTAAAGAAAATTAAATACCAGTGGTGTCAAGAGATAAGTCCTAATGTCTTAAAATCTTGACATCCTAAAGTCCAAAAATATGGGAAACAGAGCATACATAGTAGCAGGATACCGCTCCGCAGTGGGAAAAGCAGGTAAAGGAGGATTTCGTTTTTACAGGCCGGATGACCTTGCAGCAGATGTGATCAAACATTTAATGGCAAGTGTACCTCAACTCGATAAAGATCGGGTGGATGACGTGATTGTCGGCAATGCAACCCCCGAGGCAGAGCAAGGATTGAATATGGCGAGATTGATTTCGCTTATGGGATTAGACACGGATAAAGTTCCTGGAATGACCGTGAATAGATATTGCGCATCCGGGTTGGAAACGATTGCCATTGCCACCGCCAAAATTGAGGCGGGGATGGCCAATTGTATTATTGCAGGAGGTGCTGAATCCATGTCGGTTATGGCGATGGGCGGTTGGCGTATTGTTCCGAATGCTAAAGTGGGTAAGGAAAATCCAACCTGGTATTGGGGAATGGGCTTGACAGCCGAGGCGGTAGCAAAGCAATTTAATGTAGGTCGTGATGAACAAGATGCATTCTCACTCAAGTCGCATGAGAAGGCTATCGCTGCCATTAAGTCAGGAAGATTTAAAGACGACATTGCACCGATTGAGGTAGAACGTGTTTTTCTGGATGCCAACGAAAAACGTCAGGTAGAGAAATTCATCGTGGATACCGATGAAGGTCCGCGAGCAAGTACATTAGAAGCACTAGGCGCATTGAAACCGGTTTTTGCCAATGGTGGATCAGTGACGGCCGGAAACTCCTCTCAAACATCGGATGGCGCTGCTTTCGTTCTCGTCATGTCAGAAAGCATGGTAAAAGAATTGAATCTGGAACCGATTGCACGTCTGGCTTCCTATGCGGTAGTGGGAGTAGAACCGCGCATCATGGGCATTGGTCCGGTAGATGCGATTCCGAAAGCCATCAAAATGGCAGGTCTATCAATGAATGACATCAACCTCTATGAATTGAACGAAGCCTTTGCTTCCCAAGCTTTAGCTGTGATCCGTGAAACGGGTGTCAACCCTGATCTGGTGAACGTGAATGGAGGAGCCATTGCTTTGGGCCATCCACTCGGATGCACCGGCGCCAAACTCTCTGTTCAGATCATGAACGAATTGAAAAAACGCCAGCAGAAGTATGGTATCGTTACCATGTGCGTTGGAACCGGTCAAGGCGCCGCAGGGGTGATTGAGATGATGTAGGATGATTAGATAGACTTCAATACCGAAATCAATCTTGAACAACCTATATACCTAACACATTTATTTAAACTTAATATAAATTCATGGGCCGTATCTTTTAGATACAGCCCATAATCGCTCAATTGTGAAGATCGGAAGATAATTCCTTATTCACCATCATAACCGTAATCACTTTCGTAATCACTTTCGTAATAGTCTTCGCCACTGTATTCATCCCCCCCCTCATAATATTCACCATCGCTAAAATCCATGCCTTCGTCTTCTGCTTCCTCCTTTGCCGGCGGTAAATTCAGGGATGGTGCAGAAAGTGAAACCTTATTTGTCGATTCCTCATCATTTTTCTGCGTTTTTTTGGATGAATTTAATTCTTGCTTAATTTCATCCAAACGTTCTGTATTCTCACAAGACACCAATGTTATGGAGAATAGTACTATCAGGTAATACCACTTTTTCATTTTATTCGCTTTTATATTGTTTAAGTAACATAAGAACTATTATAATCGACATGCACAAGAAAAACAATCCAAAATACATCCAATCCTTAGCA
>JBEGVI010000093.1:0-3149 GCA_041178485.1 Bacteroidota bacterium
ATCTAAAATTTTCCAGAAAATTTTCGCACGTGGCATCGAGTATTGCTTGGCAATGAGGTTTTTGGTCAATTTTAAGGCGGGATACCTGCAGGACTTCCTGCAGCTCCTTCCTGCCGGCAGGCATCTCGATATCCGCAAACAGAATTTGTATAAAAATTTGGAATACACAGAATATTGTTGTACCTTTGTCACCGAAATGAAAAAGTCTGCAAATAGCCCAAACCTCAAAAGTGTTTTCGCGAATGTCACTGAGACGCGCGAGAGAAAGGCATTGTTCGATGTTTTCATTACTGATAGTGTAACGTCTGCGGCTGAAGGTGATACTCCAATTGCATCGGAGTACAGGGGTGCTTTCGAAAAGTGGATTGGAGAATACGACCAAATTGTTCATCAGTTCGGTTTTTTAGAGACACTACAACGACTTAGAAACCTTGAAGTAGCTATACTCATGTATCGATCAATGGTTTCACCCGCCATATCTGTAGGGGAAATGAAGCTCAATCGGCACGGCAGTGAAAAAAGTTATGCGTTTGTCCGCTCTCCGTTCTTCGCGCCAGACAATGTGAAAAATGAGATCCGAGTATACATGGGGACCACAGAGGAACTGGGGAAATCGGTGGAAGAACTTAGAAAGGACTCAAAGTTTTTGGATAGCTGTGAAAAAGCTGTTATACATGCTATGAGAGAAAGATTATCTGAACATTCAAAAAAGATGACTAAGTAGAGGTCTATTTTTTTGATTATTCCGTTAAAAAAAACAAACGCTATACAAAATATAAACGTTATATTTTGATAAACAAATTAACATTAAAACCTCAATTTATATGAAAAAATCAATTCAAATCGGGCTGCTCCTGACGAATGACGGCGTGGTTGAGAGGAAGTACAGAACGAGACGAAATCTAGCTGAGTTTAGAGCCATTTCAAATCGTCAAAAAATGAAGGCACGAACGGCGCTGTCCTCAACTCAAAAAAAATGGCGCGATGAAAAAATTCAAATAGGGCAAGTGGAAGAATTTGCCAAAGACTGTCTCAGATTGTCCATAGAAACCCATAGGTACAGCCAATTGAGAATGTCAAGAAACCCACACTGCCTTATAATTGCGCCGCGAAAAGGCGGTGACCCACATTTGGTCGTCTGCGAAGAATCTGAGTGGTTAAAACATATGAATATTGAGGGTGAGGAAATTGTTGGCACTGAATCGACCGAGAATGGCGGCGAACAAAAGACACCTCAAATCATACAGGCGCCAACGCTTATCCCTGAAGAGCCATTGGATCAATTTAAAATCTCTGATCCTTTCTCTGCTGCTCAGATGGGGTATATTCGAAAGTCACGCCAGCAAAGGGAATCTTTACATAGGATTTTATGTGGGTCAATAACAGGTGAGGGTACTTACCGGCACCTAATTCTTAGCGGACCTCCTGGTCTAGGAAAAACACATTTCGTGCGATCATTTTTTGAGTTAAGGAATACTCCCATAGTTAGAATAACTGGAGCAGTTTCACTGTTTTCATTGGGAATCAAGCTTGCCGTTATCATGGCAAATTGTGACACTAATGAGGTACTTTACATCCATATCGACGATGCTGATGTTGCATTTCGAACGGAGGAAGGATGTAACCTTCTAAAGCAAATGCTCTTTGATGAGAGGGCATTCGTGTATGAAAAAAATATTGGACCGTTACTGTTGAGTTTTCCTTCGGAAGTTAGAGAAGCTGTAGAGCGTTTTCGAACAGATGGGAGTCTTGGTTTCCGAGTACCACTTAATAATGTGGTATTTATCGTAACTACAAACATCCCTTTACCAGCCGACAAAGATGTTCGACGCCACATGGGTGGCAATGGTCATTCTGGGATTTTGGTCCACCGTAATGCGATTAGAAGCCGCTGCAGATATCGAACATTAGACTTCAATAACGAACAGCGTTGGGCATGGATAGCGGACGCCTTCATGGAAGATGGTGAATTGCGCCCAGACCAAAATTTTGTTATCAAGAGCATGCTCGATTTTCTATGGGAGTATCGTGCGGTAACGCAAGAGCTAACAATGCGAGCTGCTGAGAAAATGCTCATAATGGCTAAGGAACATCCGACCCATTATTATCAAGAATGGCAAGACGAATTTTTATGGCAGCTCAATTAAAAATGAATCCAGAGGATCTATGGAAGCAATTGGACGCGCATCCATGGATGCGGCGCTCGGATGAGCAACTCGCTGGGCAGGTCCATTTAAGTTCTTTATACAAAGACCGTTTGAATGGCCGACAACCAGAATCGCTAAAAGAGTACAACGAACCAGAGCGCCGTAATTGTAAAATCACACGAGAGGAATCCGAGGAAATACGACGGAGGTATTCCCCAAACACCTACGGGAAAAAACGACTCGCCAAAGAATTTGGGGTCAGTAAGGCGGTCATAACGAGAATTTTAAATCATCAATCATGGAAAATCAAATAATTGGAATCAGCATCGACGAACTCCAACGTATAATGCAAGGAGTCGTTCGCAGCGAAATTGAAACACTGCTTCAAACACCGGTTACGGGCTCAGGATTCTCAGAGGAACTTTGGGATCGTAAGCAAGCGGCAACCTTTTTAGGTATCAGTGAGCAAACACTCGTGAAACTGGTGCTTGAGGAGAAAATCATCGCGCAGAAGAGTGGTCGAAAATACCATTTTCTTAAGAGCAGTGTCATGAACTTTCTAAAGGGCAAATCAAACAACTAGTATGGGTGTTACATTCAATTTGGTTCGACCGAAGTCAAGAGTAAGTAGCATTCGCATAAAGGTTTCAGTGAGTGGCGCAGCTATTTTTCTATATCCCGGTAAGAGTATAGAAGTAGAACACTGGGATCATCGAAAGTGCTTTGTGAAGTCCTATGCGGGTAAATCCATCACCACGCGTCTAGTACGTTCACTAAAACAATTGGAAATGGATATTCTGGATGCTGTTGACGAATATAAAAACGGCAATCCGCGTCTGACTTTTTTGGAATTACAGGAGCGATTAAATCTTCTAATTGATAATCCACGTACGAAATTTAATGTGACTACGCATAAGAGTGCCGGTTCGAAAGAATCATTACTTGAGTTTTTGGATTATTTCATCAATGACTGCAAAACCGGGGTGAGGTTGAGCCCTAAGC
>JBEGVI010000094.1:0-27429 GCA_041178485.1 Bacteroidota bacterium
TCCTACCAGGTAATCTGTAATAATTACTATACTGGAATCGGTTTTAACGCGTACTTTCTGACCGGGCACAAATTCGATTCCGGACATAACCTTATCTCTTAATTTTGCATTGTAAACGATCGAACGCATTGGCCACATGTAAGTCACATGCTGCTGAAGTGAATCCTTCGACTTTTTAAGTTTTTTGTTTGCCAGTGTCAATTCTTCTGTCGACCTAGTTAATTCATCTATTCTTTCTTTAAGTTCAATTGATTTTCGGGTGTTTTCATTGATGTTTTGAAAAAGTAAAAAGATGATTCCACCGGCTACAATAGTTATAAAAACGACGGAAACAATCCATTTTTTGTTTAACTCCTTTGCTCTATCAATTATACTCATTGGAAAGTGAATTCAGTTCTACGAACTTAGCAATAAAGAACGAATAAACAAATCCTTTATACATCCAGCCGAAATATGAATACAGAACGGTTGTTCTAAGCATTAAATTCAATTTAGCGGATTCCTCTGACTTTCCATCCATACTCTCGCTACAAAAGTCAGCCACTTTCATATTATCAGCTGTTATACAAGAATATTTTTCACTTCACATAATCAAATTTTAGGACATAAATATTCTGATAATTTGTGAGGACATCTGGTCATATCTCTTAATCAGTAAACCACAAAAGACTTTACCTAATGACGAGACTCTTCTTCCGTACTTACAGCATATCACAAAACATATTTGAGGGAAAATTCTCTACGGATTACTAAAAATTTTATTTACTTGTGCTTATGTTTAACAGAACAAAATCGTAATTTTAATTGATGATGAGTAGGTTACCGATTATTGTTTTCGCTTTACTGCTGTGTTCTGTAGGTAATTCTGTCGACCATAAAAGCAGATTTGGAATCACCGTACTAAAAACCTTCAGCCAGAATATATTAGGAAAAAACTTTGGGTATTATGTAGAGCTACGGAATGATTCCCAGAAAACAGTAGATGCTATCGAATGGCAGGCACGTTTCTACAACAACTTTGAAGATTTGAAAGTGATCCGGAAAGGCAATTGGAGTTCTGGAAATTTCATCTCTCCAGTAAAAACTGGTGAATCCGTTTTAGATCTTGAAGGAGATTGGGTAGACGATGCTACCAAAGTATACATTGAAATCATCCGCGTTCATTTTACAGATGGTACAACTTTAAGGAAATAATTTTGGCGATGCCATGCAAACTTAGGGTATTGATACACTCTTTCGAGAAGTTTATTAAAGTATAGCTCAAAGCTCCTCCAGAATTTAGAATAAACTCAAAATAGCTATCTAAGAAACCTAAGTGGAGATTTTTTTGCCTTGACATAGCCAAAATGAAATCCCAGATTTAACCGGATTTGATCGAGTTTCCCTTTTTGCTCTTTCTGAAATGAAAAAGGAGTCACAGAAAAATACTTATTAATGGACAAGGTCATTCCTGTGCAAAGGTACCGACTATTTACAGGAGCCTGTCTATTAAATCCTATCTGTCCGCCAAATCCGGCTTGCAAAAACAACTCAAACGGTTCTGCTCGGAAACTTCCCGTTCCTCTTACGATAAATGGAGTTTGCTGAAACACTACGGCGGCACCCGGCTCAGCCTGAATAAACAGTGCACTGAACGTTCTGTTTGACCCAAGAAGTTTATATCGAAATGAACCAAATGCCTTCAGAATATGAAATTGAGAAGTTTGCAGATCGATCGTCTCTTGCTTATGGTAAGCGTATTCAGCTCCAAAAAACGGATAGAAGATGCGGTATAGACGTCTGGAACAGCCAATCTTGTCGCTTCTTCCCTTAAGAATTCCAACATGTCCGCCAGTGCTGTAATTTATAGAGTTCAATTTTTCTTGATCTGTCCAGTGGTAATCGGACAGCGATGCACCAAAATACAATTCGCGCGACTGGGCACACATCAGGTTCACCGACATAAGTACCCCAAAAAATAAGAGACGTTTCATAGAAAGGTTTCCTACAAAACTCCATATGTTTTAATTAATAACAGAGCTGACCCTAAAGCCGAATTCGATGAAAATTCTATAGATGTTTTTCTGTTAAGATACCGTTGACATCCGAATTCATGTAGCATATCTTGCCGTCTTTGAGGTATACCCGTTTCTGAAGTTCATGCAGCGTAATATCTGTTCCTACACCCGGTTCGATCGTTGGTGAAAGTATCTGCTTCCATTTTTTTCCGTCGAAGGAATACACTTTCATGTCCACTTGAGTTCCATTCGTGGAATAATCGATAATGCTCAGCTCGTCTGAACCATCGTTGTTAAGATCGCCCTCATTGACAAGTTGAGGATGCGGATAATTGCTTATATCATCCGGCAACTGAATTCCTTTGTCAGAACATCGGAACTTGAACAAATTATACTCATAAACAGAGTCTGTCTGGGGATGGCCGAAACCCTCCTTAGCCATATACACCTCCAACGATTCTATTTTACAATCTCCGTTAAAATCTCCCTGAACTTTTTTGCCCAGAAGAACAAGATTTTGAGGTCTATCGCACCCAGAATTAGAATCAGAGGAATTGCCACATGCGGCAAGAAACAAACAGAGAGGTAAAACTTTTTTTATCATAGCTGAGGAATTTCATTGTGAAGTAATTAAAAAAAAATGGATTTCAAATAACGATTGAATAAATTAAACCATGAGTGCACGAACTATTTTATTTAAAACGCACTAATTAAATTAAAGTCATTCACTACAATCTCAAGTTGCTGTCGAAAAATAAATTCTTTCCTATCGAATAGTTAGAAATTTAAATACCCTGCTCGTCATATTTTTTTTGAGTACGTGTTATGCCGGACGTCTAACAACGTTAATAGCACGTAATCGTTCAAAACAAATCCAATGCCTGCCACACCACAAAGAAGATCTTCTAAAACAAACACCATGTCTTTAATGGATGCTATCTCCAGCATTTACAAAAAATCTAAACAATCTGGTTTAAAGCCATCCATAGTCCGCTCGCTCAATCCTGAAATAAAAATTGTTTCTGCCTATATCTCCGGAACGGAGGAAGAGGCATTCTTGTTCGCCAATCTGGCCACTATGAACTTATTTGGGGAACATGTAGACATGCTTGATATTTTTCGTTTCTTCGACATAACTCCCTTTGAAATAACCCCTTACCTAAAGTCTCTGAACAAATTAGTGGAAAGAGGCGTGCTCACTAAAAGAAGACAGCGACGACGGTCATCCGAGGAGGCTATGAGAAAATATTATTACTCTGTTCACGCAGATATTCTTGAAGCGCTGCTTAACAGTGAACCCTTCCCTACTCGAAACCATGGCACCATGGCCGATCAGATAGAAGTACTTGGCAAATTGTACGATCTAACCCATGAATGTGTTCAGGATTCTTTGGATCCAGATGAAATGTACTCCGAGATTGACGAACTCTTGAAAAACAATCGTCACTTTCCGCTTATTTCATCACTTCGTGACATGGAAATTCGTGAAACGGACCGGGCCATCTACATTTATGTGGTATGGAAAAGTATGAATGGAAGTATACTTGTCGACATCGATGATCCGATCAACTCATTTTTCAAGCTTCCTTCTATGAAGATTAAATACCTTCAAGACATTTACAACGGGGACAATTGCCTGATCAAGCAAAATCTTGTTGAATACAATCAAGGGAGATTCTTCAACGACATCGAGTTGAGTGTGACAGACAAAACAAGAGAGCTTCTGGAGAGCTATGGAATCACATTGCTTAAGCCCAAGAGCAAAAGCAACACCATCAAACCTGAAACGATCACATCTAAACAATTGTTCTACGAAAAAGAGGAGAACGAGCAAATCAATAAGGTGTTGAGCATGATGGAGCCCTCGATGTACAATGACCTGATGACACGGCTGGAGAGCAAAGGACTTCCTCAAAACCTGAATATTCTGCTCTTTGGTGCCCCCGGAACAGGCAAGACAGAAACAGTGTTGCAATTGGCAAAATTATCCGGAAGGGAGATCATCAAAGTTGACATCAGTCAGTCAAAATCCATGTGGTTTGGTGAAAGCGAGAAACTGGTGAAGAAGATATTCAAGGATTACGAAAGTATTTCCTCAAATAGCAAACTCGCTCCAATCTTGTTATTCAACGAGGCAGATGCAATCCTTGCCACACGAAAAAATAACACCTCAAGCAGTGTTGCCCAAACTGAAAACGCAATTCAGAACATTCTGCTCGAAGAACTTGAGAATTTCGAGGGAATATTCATTGCCACGACCAACCTGGCCGAGAATCTGGATAAAGCTTTTGACCGCAGATTTTTATTCAAAGTAAGGTTCAACAAGCCAAGCGTTGCTTCAAGAGCGGCTATCTGGAGAACAAAAATTCCTGCATTGAAAAAAGCTGAAGCCACAAAATTGGGTGAAAGATTTGAACTTACAGGGGGCCAAATTGACAATGTGGTCAGAAAAGCTGAAATCGAGTTTGTATTGAACGGAAAGAAAATTACCGTTGAAAAGATTATTGAATTCTGTCTGCAAGAGAGCGTGCTGCAATCAAAAACAACTCGAATAGGCTTCGGTCAGACTAGCTAACCGCATTTTATTATGTTGTATCTAATTAAATCTGTTGAGAATTTTTAGATCGCATAATTGTACCAAAGGCGATTCATACTTGATATGAAAGGTAGGGATAATAGAAAATATTTACACGCAGATATACTTCTATTTTCGCTCGAATAGGCTGCTCTGATTAGAAGAAAAATCCTGCCAGATTGTAACATTTGTCCACTTCCCTTGATTTGCTTGTTATCAGCACTTGAATTGTCTACCAATTTCATCCATCAAAAGACTATTCCTCGGTTAAATGAGTGCAAATCGGAAGCAATTTTACCCAAAATAAAAAACTAACTCAAGTGTGTTATTTTCATAATTTATATTTTTAAAAAAAATGGCATGAGGTTTTTTCTTTTTTTGACTATTTTAATGTTGTTTGGAGAAGGTTACGCACAAATATTAAATATTGACCGGGAAAACGGCCAGGACAGTGTGCCCAAAAAAGTCAGCGCTGCTTTCAGTTTCAGTTTTATTGGTGACAAACAACGTCGTAATGTGATTGAGATTACGAACACCAGCGAGCTGGATATTCATGTGAAGAAAGACAGGATAATCATCTTTAACGGATTAACAGACCTCATCTTCAACGGGGGTACAATCCTTGAGAACAATGGTTTTTTTCAATTGCGATTCAGGGACAATGACAAGAGAAAATTTTATCCCGATTTTTTTACTCAATACCAATGGAATGGAATCCAAGGCATGGAATACCGTGCATTGGCAGGTGTCAACGGACGCTTCAGATTTTTGGAAAAACGCAGATCCGATCTTTATGTGAGTATAGGAACATTTTACGAAGCAGAAAAATGGAATCCATTTCTAAAATCGTACAGCTTTTCTAAAGATTTTGAAGATGTAGTTTATCGAAATCTTTTCAGATTAAATCTAACGACCAAGTTTGCTTTTAAAATTGGAAAACACATTGATTTTTCCGGAATAAGTTACGTTCAATTCCCAATCAATGAATTTTTCGATAGTCCCAGATGGTTTTTCGACAGCAATCTGAATTATGAGGTGAATAAGCACCTTAGTATGGTTGTCCATTACGACCACAATCTCGACAATTACAGACCACTTCCAATTGAAAATTATTACTACAACCTGTCACTCGGATTTCAGATACGATTCTAGCAATTAACGTGGTTTGTTTTTAAATTTTTCAAGGCCCTCTCCAACCATTTTTACAATTTGTTCAATGGGAAGCGCATTGTTGTTGGTCATGGTGACTCCACCAAGATTGTACTGAAAGCTACCTATGCTCTTAAAATTGGATGTTCGTGCTACCTTACGGTATTTACGTCTTCGGTCGATTCCATAGGCCTTCATCTTGATCTTCACAAACGGTTTTAATCTGGAATAAGAAACTACCTCCGTTCCAATACTGCCAATATTATGTACATCAACTGAAATTTTCACCTTCACATAATATTCCAGATATTCCGTCGCCATGGCTTGTCTTTTCGTTCCTCTCGGCAAACCTCCTACTTGTTGCGAAGTCGCAGGGTACCTTCTTTCCTGCCCTTTCTTATTGAGTGAATACAACCATTGAACATTGGTATGCAATTCAGACTGAACTATTTTTTGCACTTCTGACGTTATCGAATCATACAGATGTTGAGGAATTGTCAACTGATTTCCACCATTTGCCCCAATTGTGAATCTGTTCGTCAATCGCTGATCTACGAACCAATGCATTTTGTAAATCCCGGCACCTTGTTGCGCATTGGATTTCAGAGCTATGAATAAAAAAAAGCAAATAAGAAAGGTGTTTCGCATACCGGAAAAATATATGCAAAGTTCGCAAAATCATTCCTTTCAGCAAAACACCCTTCTCCGTAGCTGTCAAAATCCAACAACGAGTCGCAAATATCCGAAATTCATACCGCCACTATACACTTTTACAATATAGGTTTGAGGTGTTAAACCCGTAAGATCTATTCTTCCTGTTGTTGTTTTTTCGAAATGTTCAACACGCATCAGTTCACCTGACATAGACAAAAGTTGAACGCTCCAGAATTCGCTCAAATCTTGAGGCACCTCCACGATCGTATGATCAGTAGCCGGATTTGGGTACATTTTTAATGTAGGGAAATGGTCCTGGGTAATTTGAATCGCATCTTCCTCCACATAATCTCCCCACATTTTCGCTGTTTTTTCGAGTAGACCAACAAATTCCACGCGTTTTTCATAAGACAACCCTGTTGACGGATCGCCCAGATTTAATTTCCCACGCAAGATTGCTTTAGCCATATTGGCATCAGAGCGGTATTCGCTTTCCCGCAAACACATCGCAAATTCTACTACACAGCTCGCAAACAGAAAATCTGAACTCATTTCCTTCTGTGACAACATCACCGGTTCAGACAACAAGGTACTCACGTCTGAATCTAATGGTTTGTAACGGAAATCAATCTGACCAATGCTTCCTCTTTGCCCTGGTTTTCTGGTTACCTGATAAAAAGCCACCACATTCTGTCCAAGTCCCAGATCACCGGCATCTATGCTGTCCGCCTCAAATTGCCAGTTTTCGAGCACCCGATTTTCATACCCAATCAAACGGTACTTTTCGACAACTGTAGAATCAAACTTCACCTGAAGTTTCACATCTTTTGCAACCGTAAACATTGAACCTGCAAATTCAGCATCAAAAATTCGATCGGCCTCTTTTTCGCAGTCCACATACCCGTAATTTCCGTTTCCGTGATCAGCCAATTGTTCCATCATTGCGTCATTCAAGTTTCCTTTTCCAAATCCCAGAACACTCAGATATACTCCTGATTTTCGCTTCTCTTCAATCAAGGCAATCAATTCCTGCTGATTGGTAATGCCTATATTAAAATCTCCGTCCGTTGCCAGAATAACTCTGTTATTTCCATCTTTCATAAAATGTTCTTCTGCAAGTCTGTAGGCAGTTTTGATTCCTTCAGATCCCGCTGTTCCACCGCCTGACGTCAATGACTGAATTGCAGTTCGAATTTTATTTTTCTCAGTCCCAAGTGTCGGGGACAAAGCCACCCCTGCGGAACCGGCATAGGTCACAATCGTCATTCGGTCTGAAGGACGCATTTTAGCTACAAGTTTTTCCATCGATTGTTGCACCAAAGGCAGTTTATCCGGCATATTCATAGATCCACTAACATCGACAAGAAAAACAAGATTGGATGAGGGCAGGTCCTCCTCCACCGGGCGCTTTGCCTGCAGTTTTACCATAACCAACTCATCCTTCGCATTCCAAGGACACACTCCGGATTCTGTCGTAATTTTCAAAGGGTGACGATCGGAAGAAGAGGGCGCCTCAAGTTTATAATTAAAGAAATTCAACCATTCTTCTACACGAATTGCATCTTTTGGAGGCAATTGATTGTTGTTTGCAAAGCGCCGAAAATTTGTATAAGATCCATTGTCGACGTCTATTCCAAATGTACTTTTCTGTTCCTTTCCTGCTCGAACCCATACATTTTCCTGATACGGATTGTAGCGCTCGTATAATGAAGCCACATCGGGTACATGCATTTTTGCATTTGTTAGAGGGTCTGTTTCTGGTGTATATTGCTGACTTACCGTATCAGATAAAAAGTCACCGTCGTCATTTTTTAAATCGACATTTCTTTTTTTATAACTCTTCGATTCAATCTTTTGAATTTGGACCTCTTTCAGTTCATAATTGGGTTCTCCCACGGTGAAATAATATCCTTCAGTTCTTGCGCCACGTACTCCAAAATTTGGGTTGGATACTGTTCTGAGAGCCATTTTATCCTTGGAAACTTGGATAGAACCCCTCCCACTGTTAACGGTTCCCTGAGGCGCACTTCCTGCAACCTGAATTGAGAGGGATTGTGGCTGTGCGGCACCGGTAGTAGGAGTTGACATCAAATTGCCACTTCCTGTTGAATTGGTTGGATTACCAGAATAGGCATCACATGTTGTGGATCTCTGATTGCAGGACGAATAAACCCCTGCCGTGCATAGTACTACAAAAATCTTAGAGACTTGTAAGAAATTGAATGATGTTTTCATGTTGTTGAATATTAATGGAAGATGTTACACCCCTCTTCCCTTTCGGTTCAAATCCATGATGCGTCAAAACGAAAAATTCCACAAAAAAGTGTTATTAAACCGAAGCAGATGAGTTAAACAAAAAACATACGACATGAAAACTTTTAGACATTTTTTCCTGCTTCTGTTCTTAATCACATTCAGCGATTATTTGTTTTCACAAAGAACAGCTCAACAGATTGTTGATCAGTCTGAAATCCAGTGCTCGAACTATACTATTGTTCCGGGAAAGATGGATGTACTTACCATTCCAATGGCTTTTGGAGAGTCATCGACCTTGAATGCTATTGAGCGGGAAACCATACAGTTGGCAAAAGTGAAACAAGTGCATGTAGTTTTTACCGACTTTCCGAAAGACGCAGACCTGAAAGCACTCAACAAGTCACGAATTAAAGTCGTAGAAGGTATTCGAAAAAATCTGGTCACTGACACCACAATCCAATGGAAGGTAATCCGTCAAACAAATTGTAAAACTGAAGAAGAGGCAAAACAGCTGTTTCATGGCATCGTCATCTTTTACGAGCACGAGTCGTTTTTGGTGGAAAAAGCTACCATAAGTACGCTTTTGCCTGAAACAGTAACTCCCAGGGAAGGGAAAAAATTAATTAAGGAATTTGAAGATACCACAACCTATCATGTTTTAAATAAAATGAACTGGAATAACATGGCTATCGTGACAGATTTCACCTCTTCAATGTATCCTTACTCTGCACAGGTAATTTTGTGGTTTGCAATAAATACCCAGCAGTCCAAGATAACAGATGTTTATTTTTTCAATGACGGCGATTCGAAGCTGGATACTAAAAAAGTAATCGGTGAAACAGGGGGGATATACCATGAGCACAATGTGAATTTTAAGGAAATCCGGAAGCTGGCATTCAAAACAGCAAGCAAAGGAATCGGAGGAAATGATCTGGAAGAAAATGACCTTGAAGCAGTGTTGTCCGCATGCAAAAACTCATCTGATGCAAAAGGAATTGTTCTTATTGCTGACAACAATGCGCCTCCAAGAGACATGGCTTTACTCAGTAAAATCAAAAAGCCTGTACACGTGATCTTGTGTGGAACCAACAAAGGCAATATTGAACTCGCCTATTTACAAATAGCCAAAAAAACTGGAGGTTCCATCCATACTATGGAAGAGAGCCTGACTGAACTGGCAAAACTGAAGGAAGGTCAAACCATTCAATTCGGAGATAAGAGTTACAAAATCATTCAAGGCAATGTGGTTGAAATAAAAAGTGTAAAATAAACCGAATGCTGTTATCCGGTGTTCTACAATACTGTAATCTAGTAACAACATGGACACCTCTCTCAAGTTGATTGGTTCTTCTTGAATGAAAATAGATCTGTAAAGCTTAAAAAGAATGACAAATGATATCTTTCTTTGATAAGGAAAAGAATCAATGAAAGATTATTTACTCTAATTGGCATTGCATTTATGCTGCCAAGCTTTGTTCTTTTTGGGTTTCAATGCGTAAGAGGGTTAGGCATACCAGAAGTATTCGGGAATTTGATTGTAGGAACAGTTTTGAGCTTTGGGATAGCTATCTATTAATTCGGACAGAAGAATTATGAATACAGAAAAATGAGTGATTTGTAAGCCTTTCAGACAAGTTGAAATTATATCAACAATACTCACCTAGTTTTACTTACAGGGTTTAAAGAACATCAAATAGAGTATAACTTTAAATTCTTGGTTACCCTATCTAAATTTCATTAATCTCAATTTTATAACTCAAAATAAATTCTAAGATTTAAGAATAATTTAGAATTAGAAAATTCAGGAAATAAAACTCTTTAGAGCATAAGGTGTATTTTAACCTGATTTTCAACGAATGAATAATTAGAGGTTACGTGAGTTAATTTATGCGAGTTCTCTTTCGCAATGTTCGTCCCTGTTCGAACGAAGCATCTATTACCAGATATCCAAATTATTTATTTTACTTTTCCAGCAGCTGACATCTGCTGCCTTTCCCGTTGGAATGGTCACTCACAAAAGGCTCTTCACAGAAACTGCCGAAATGGATCCGCAAACCATTTGGATTGTATTAAAAAAACAGGCTGCCCCTGTAGAGACAGCCTTATTTATTACTTCGTTGCAAATTCTATTCGGTCCACCCGGTAAGTTGCTTCTTCCTTCGTAAGGAATACTTTCAATTTTCCGGGAGTTTCAATGAAAAATTCTTCTTTCTCCTCCTCCACGGTATTGCCCTCATCGTCAAAAAACTCAATAACAGAAACCTGTTTTGTCAAGGCGGATACTTCCCCACTCCATGAATTGATTGAAGTCAATACTTTTTGATCTAAGATGAGTTTCTTTTTCTCATTGAAAAATGCAGTGTTCGTGTCTCCAACGAGTGCCTTCAAGCGTTCTGTGTCTTTCATTTTAATTGCTGAAAGAATTCCCCGAACGAAAGGATCTGCGAATTTATTTGTTGCCATACTCATGTAATGATTAAACACCGCCTCAGGTCCATTTCTTAAAGCCCTTACTTCAGTTTCGACAACACCGTCGATGACCACTCGAACAAAATAGAGATGATCATTTAGTGGAACGGACACGTTGGTTTTTCCGTCTTTTGTAGACACCTCTGCATCCATAGGTTTCGGCGAAAATGTGATCGTCGGACTTTCTCCACGAAAAACGACATTCAACAAGGCAGCAGGTAGCTGGTAAACCTGGACACTGTGTGCGCCGTCAACTTGGAATTCCAGTTTGTCTTTAAAGAAATTCACTCTTTTAAGATTTGTCGCTGGCAACGCTGATAGTTTCGTGCTGCTCCTTATAAGCAGTCGCGACTGAAATTCATCCTTTGAAATAGGCATAGAAAGCAACTGGTCACCTTGATTTTGCGGGTAATGTGAATTGATAAAAACCTCTGGCACTGCATTGATCCATTTCAGATCGAGCTCCTCGCCCTTGTCTGCCCAGGTAAGGTCATGAAGTTGGTTTTGCCCATCCACGGAAATGAGATTCCAGCTGTGTGCACTAAGCATTTCCATGGTCGAATGATCGCGCGTAAAACCATCCACTTTTCGACACGACAATCCCGCCTCCTCACACAGCTTGCGCACAGTGATGGCATAACCTAGACACAGAGCTGTTCTGTTTGTACCAGCAAGAATTGCCAGCACATTGGTCTGATCATTTTTTGGTTTGCCAGTAGTGAAACCCTCATCATCATAGGCAACCGTTCGGGCAATAAATGATTCGAGCGCATTTAACTTTTCAGCTTCCGTCTTTTTTTCTTTCAAAAGATACTTCAGTAAATCATTTAATTTCAACAGGTCATCTGCACCGCTGTTATTGACTACCTCGTCCTTATTCAACTTTATGAAGAATGGTTTTCGGTAGCGCTCCTCATCCGTTCTTTTGAAAGCTTCATTTGAACTCTTAAAAACGGCGTCCATCATATTCAGGAACAGCTTACCGTCTTTGAATTGAAAACTTCCATATTTAAATTTCCCGGTAAATTCAGTTTGGGTTGGTTTGGTAAACTCAATCTTTCCTTTCCGAATGACATAACTTCCGAGATTGCGTTCGACTTGTTCGCGCCTGGAACTTTTACGCTCATATAACAAGTGTTCATATATACCATCGGCAAACAAACGTACTAATTCTGTGGAGCGGTCATTTTCTAAGCACCGATAAACGTGCAGAAGTTCACCTTCAGGCAGAGTCCAAGGGTTCTTTTTTGCGGCCTCAGAATAAAATGCAAGCAGCACCGCACATGTCAGGATCAACTTTTTCATAGGATACAGCATTAAAAATTAAGTACAATTCTTCCAGAGGCTCTGTTTTTGAGACATAACCCAAGGAATGAAGAAAAATAACTTTGAATGATGTTTTTTATCGTTTTGGACATGCCGAAAACAAATGTTCTAATGAAAACTGAGAAACTACTATTAATGGATTTACCCTTCCAGAAAAATAATAAATTCTCGAAATTAGTGACGTGTAAAATGATATTTAGTATCGAAACCCGAGTTCTATTTTACTTATTGACACCTAAAAAAAATGCACTTTCTTGCCAATCAGAGCTACTCAGTGATTCAACCACCGCTGTTTTGTTCTTTTTAATTTTATAATTCTGGATCATGTAAAAAACTATGAATTTTGATTTTCCATTCAATGTCTATTCTTTGTCTCCAATACTTCGTCCATCGAAAGATATTCTTACAAAAATCTCTATCTTTCCTTCATGAAAGTGCTTTTTCTAGATATTGTGCATCCTGTCCTTTCCGAACGCTTGTCTGCCCATGGACACGAATGTGTGGATGCTTGGGAATGGAGCAAGGAAAAGTGTTTGCAAGAGGTTGCCTCGGTAGATGGTGTGGTTATTCGTTCCAGATTTTCCATGAATGAAGAATTTCTGCAATTCGCACCTCAACTGAAATGGATCGCTCGTTCAGGTGCGGGGATGGAAAACATTGATGTAAACTATTGCACCAAAAGAGGCATTAAGCTGTATAATTCTCCCGAAGGAAATCGAAATGCGGTTGGGGAACATGCACTTGGAATGTTGCTTTCGTTGATGAATAAACTACATACTGCAGATCGAGATGTTCGGAACGGAAAATGGGATAGAGAAGTTAACCGCGGTGTCGAACTGGACGGGAAAACTGTAGGCATAATTGGTTATGGAAATAATGGAAGTGCCTTCGCAAAAAAATTGCGCGGTTTTGACGTGAAACTGATGGCGTATGACAAATACAAAAAAGGCTTCGGGGATCATTTCGTTATGGAATGTACACTAAATGCAATCCTGAAAAATGCCGATGTCATCTCCCTTCACATTCCACAAAACAAAGAAACGATGTGGATGATCAATGATCAGTTCTTTCAGAAACTACAGAAACCGGTTTGGTTCCTCAATCTATCGAGAGGCAAGATCGTTGAAACAGCAGCCTTGGTTCGCGCATTGAAGGACGGAAAGGTACTCGGCGCAGGACTCGATGTGCTAGAGTATGAAAAAAGCAGTTTTGAACAGTTCTTTGATCAGGAATTCCCTGAAGATTTTAAATACCTTCTCGAGGCCGATAACGTGATCCTTTCGCCGCATGTAGGTGGCTGGACACAGGAAAGTTATTTTAAATTGAGCAATGTATTAGCGGATAAGATTTTGGAGGATATGACATAACTAAGTTCCGCAGGATTTAAAATCCTGCGGAGCGAGTTAAATAAGAATAAATTGTTAGCAAGAAAATTGCAACTGATTAGTTCAAAATCGCTTCCACCCGCAGCACATTGCCGAAGTACAGATCTTTTCCGGTGGTTGTTTTCATCCATAACTCTTTTACTTGGAAGGATCGGTTGGAGAAATACATTTCAGCAAGTGACTGGATCATTGGCACATCCAATGTTGGCGAATACGTATTCATGATCAGAAATCCTTCTGGTTCAAGGAGATCTGCTGTGGCAGCCATGAGTTCATCGATCTTATCTTCCAGCTTCCACTTCTCCCCTTTCACTCCAAGTCCCCAAGCTGGTGGATCCATGACAATGCCTTTGTATTTGTTCCCACGTTTCTGCTCTCTTGCCGCAAATTTCAACGCATCCTCCAGCACCCATTTGACATTGAGCAGGCGACTGGATTCCATGTTATCCCGCGCCCACGAAATAAGTTGTTTGACAGAATCTACATGCAATGTTTCGGCTCCCTGATAACGAGCGACGCAAGACGCTGCACCCGTATACGCAAAGAGGTTAAGGAATTTATCTTCCGAACGCAGGTTTGCTTTGATGAAATCCCAATTGATACGTTGTTCAGGAAAAAGTCCGACATGTTTGAATTTCGTGAGTTCCAGCTGAAAGGTTAATTGCGCGTAGGAGATAGACCACTTTTTTGGAACGTTCTTTTTCAATGGTTTCCATACTCCGGATTGCCCGCCTTTCTGAACAAATTCCCAGTGAGCGATCTGTTCCCATTCCTTAAATGTCTTCTCGGTTTTGAAATAGGCTTGAACTTCAGGACGGATTGTCAGAATATTCCCCCAACGCTCCAGTTTTTTACCCCCACCGGCATCGATTAGTTCGTAATCCTTCCAACCTGTGGTATACAGACGTTCGACTGACATCTTACTTCATGCGTGGCATCTTCTTGCGGCCTCCCATCATTTGTGCCATGCGCATCTGATTCTTTGAAGGAGCCATCTTCATCTGATTCTGCATCATGTTGATCTGGTCGCGCATCAACCCCGATGTGTCCAATTTTTTCGCTTCTGTCAGCAATTTTTCAGCTTCACTTTTTCGACCTGTCTGCATACAGATACCGGCAAGGTGCATCCGGGCAACGGCATTGTCCTGACCGGTGCGAAGTCCCAGCGAAAGTGCCTGACGTAAATACTGCTCACTTTTTGCGAAACCAAACTCCTGGGTATTCATGACGGCCTGCAAGAACAAAACATACGCATGCTGCTTGCGTGGCAACAACTGAGGATGGGTTATTCTGTTGATATACTTTTTTGCTTTTTCTGTATTTCCCAGACGCATTTGATTAAGCGCCAAAATCATATTTTCATTTCTAAAGAACGAAAGCACGATGATTGCTGACACAAACAAAAATGTTATTCCCCAACCCCAATGTCCGCTTGTAAAAAGATACGTATTAAAAAAAAGTGCGGTCGCCGCAAGCAGGCAGCGAATGATAAAACCTGTCATATTAATCTATTGTTGCTATGCATTTAAGTTCAATGGCTATGGGTGTAGGAAGAGAATTGATCTCAACTGTAGTTCTGCAAGGTAAATTGTCTTTGAAATACTCTGCATAAACGCGATTGTACACATGAAAATCGCGCTTCATATTCACAAGAAAAACCGTCACATCCACCAGATTATCCCAGCTGGAGCCGGATTCTTCAAGAATAATTCTGACATTGTCGAATACACTCCTGCACTGGGCTTCAAAATCAAATTCAATAAAATTGCCGTTTTTATCAAGTCTCAAACCGGGTACAGCTGAATCAGTAGCATCAGAACCTGCCACTCTTGGACCTACTCCCGATAAAAATAAAAGATTACCCACTTTCCTTGCATGCGGATACAATCCAACAGGCTTAGGTGCTCGATCTGTAGAAACTCTGGTTTGCTCGGACATATTGAAAATTTATACAAATATAGGCAATCTTCATCTGAATCAAGGCGCAGGAGGACCGACGTACACGAGACACGGATTCGTTCCTACCCAACATCTTGCTTTCTGTCTGAATTCTACCAAGGTATCATTTTTGACATCCAGATAGAGGTCTACGGTGTTTTTCCATTCATTGAAACATCCCTCGTCTTTCACAACATAATGATCCGAAGGTGCTACTGCATATTTCTCCATAAACTTATCTAGTGGCAAGAGTTTGTCAGATTGCACAAAAAAATAGGTTCCAGGATTTAAGTTCAAGCTAACATTTCCTTCCTGATCGAAGGTGAACTCAGAATTTTCCTTCAAGTCGACAGAAAAAGATTTTCCCTGATAAACCTTGAAAGACTGATTGTTCAGAGGCTCATAATACCCTGCCGCAACATCAGGTGAAGGCCTGGCGCCGCCACAATAAGGCTTGTGAACGGTTCCGTGAATTGCTACTGCGATGCCATCTTCCTTTGGTTTCAGGATAGAACAGGAGGACAGCAGAAGAGCAACCATAAAAATTAAATAACTCGAATTCATTGAATTAATTTTTTACGAAATTACGCAATGTTCCTTTTCCTTCCGAAAAATGCTTTTTCGTGACGCATTTTTAACGTACATTTGCCGCACAAATAACAACAAAATCACACCCGTATGTCAGAAGTAATTGCAGCCCAGGAAATCAACGAAATCCTATCCGTTTTTGGAATTGATGAACTTAACAATGGCGCAACATCAGGAGGAAAATGGTTCAGAACAAGAGGAGAAAGAATTGACTCATACTCTCCCGTAGATGGAAAATTAATTGCCTCTGTAAATTCGGCAACGGAAGTAGATTATGAAGCAGTCATTTTGAAAGCCCAGGAAGCTTTTAAAGAATGGAGAAAAATACCTGCACCAAAACGAGGTGAAGTAGTCCGTCAACTTGCTGAAAAGATTCGCTATTATAAAGAACCACTGGGCAAACTCGTGTCTTATGAAATGGGGAAATCCCTTCAGGAAGGCCTCGGAGAGGTACAGGAAATGATCGACATCTGTGATTTTGCAGTTGGCCTTTCGCGGCAATTGTACGGACTTACCATGCACTCTGAACGTCCGGGTCACCGTATGTATGAGCAGTACCATCCGCTCGGAATTGTCGGAATTATTTCTGCATTCAACTTCCCGGTAGCTGTTTGGAACTGGAATACAGCTTTGGCATGGGTATGTGGTGACGTGTGTGTATGGAAGCCTTCTGAAAAAACTCCTATCACAGCTATTGCCTGTCAACAAATCACAAAAGAAGTCTTTGATGCCAACGGAGTACCGGAAGGAGTTTCCAGCTTGGTTATCGGAGGTGCAGATATTGGTAAATTGATGGCTGAGGATGTTCGTGTTCCGCTTGTTTCTGCTACAGGTTCTACCAGAATGGGAAAATCCGTTGGCGCAGCAGTAGGAGCTCGTTTAGGCAGATCTCTCCTGGAACTTGGCGGAAACAATGCCATCATCATTGCTCCATCTGCAGATCTGAAAATGGTAGTTCCTGGGGCTGTCTTCGGAGCCGTAGGAACAGCAGGACAGCGTTGTACGACAACACGCAGATTAATCATTCATGAAGAAATCTATGACAAGGTAAAAGAAGCTCTGGTTAAGGCGTATTCACAATTGCGAATTGGGAATCCCCTGGATCAGAACAACCATGTCGGTCCTCTTATCGACAAAGCGGCAGTGAGCATGTATCTCAGTGCGTTGAAAGACGTCGTTTCAGAAGGAGGAAAAATTGTCGTTGAAGGCGGAGTGCTGGAAGGAGAAGGATATGAGTCAGGGTGTTATGTAAAACCGGCAATAGTTGAAGCTGAAAATCACTACAAAATGGTTCAGCATGAGACTTTTGCTCCTATCTTATATCTGATGAAGTATTCGGGCAGTGTTGAAAATGCGATAAAATTGCAGAATTCTGTGCCGCAAGGTCTTTCTTCCGCAATTATGACTACGAACCTGAAAGAATCTGAAGCTTTCCTTTCACACTGGGGTTCTGATTGCGGAATAGCCAATGTAAATATTGGTACCTCAGGAGCTGAGATCGGTGGAGCCTTCGGGGGTGAAAAAGAAACCGGTGGCGGTCGTGAGTCAGGATCAGATAGCTGGAAGATCTACATGCGTCGTCAAACAAATACGATCAATTACTCAGACAGCCTGCCGCTAGCGCAAGGAATAAAGTTCGAACTCTGATTCATCAGAATTCATTATTTTTCCAATTACGCTTTTTTGAGCAGTAGTATTCGCGTGTCCGAATCGATCTGTAGGTCGGTGACAAGGGATGGGTCTGAAATACCTTCAAACGAAATTTCATCTGCTAACACCTCTGAACAGATGTATTCCATGTGCTGATCAATTGCCGTTTGGTTTTCAGGTGTTGTTTCTATTTTTAAATCAATCCGATCGGTCACCTCAAGTCCTGAATCCTTGCGTAAATTCTGAATGCGGTTTACAAGTTCGCGCGCAACACCTTCAAATTTCAATTCATCCGTAAGGGTAATGTCCAAAGCCACCGTCAAATTCCCTTCGGACGCTACAAGCCAGCCCGGAATATCCTGCGCTGAAATTTCAAAATCACTCAATTCCAGACTGATTGATTCACCATCAACCGTACCCTTCCACCCGCCATTCGATTCAATTCGTGCAATGTCTTCGCCCGTCATTTGTGCGACAAGGTTGGCAATTGACTTCATTTGTTTCCCATATTTCGGACCGATTGTTTTGAAATTTGGCTTGATCCGTTTTACAAGAACGTTATTTCCTTCTTCGAGAATTTCCAGTTCCTTCACATTTACTTCCGACAGAATAAGGTCCTTTACATGCAAAATATTTTCAGAGAATGAAGCACTTAAAGAAGGAACCATGATCTTCATAAGTGGCTGTCTTACCCGAATATTTTCCTTTTTTCGAAGGGCAAGAACAAGCGACGAAATTCGTTGTGCCATATCCATTTGCGCCTCTAATTGAGGATTTACAGCGTGTTCATTTACCAAAGGAAAATTTGCAAGATGCACCGAATCTGCATCGTGTTTTTTCGAAACACTGTTCAGATCAGAGAAAAGCTGATCCATGAAAAAAGGAGCAATCGGAGCCGCCAATACTGCAACAGTCTCCAAACACGTGTACAAGGTTTGATATGCCGCCTTTTTATCCAAAGCATCGTCACTTTTCCAGAAACGCCTTCTGCAAAGTCTGACATACCAGTTTGACAGCTGATCGTTCACAAAATCCTGAATCAGACGACCGGCACGCGTAGGCTCATACTCCTCGTAAGAAGCATCCACTTCCTTTACGAGAGAATGAAGTTTTGAAATGATCCATCGGTCTATTTCCGGACGCTGATCTAACACTATCTCCGATTCACTGAAATCGAAGCCGTCGATATTGGCGTACAATGCAAAAAACGAATAGGTATTGTACAATGTTCCAAAGAACTTTCGCTGCACTTCAGTGACTCCCGCGATATTGAATTTCAAATTGTCCCATGGCTGCGCATTTGTGATCATATACCATCGGGTGGCATCAGGCCCATACGTCGCAAGCGTATCGAAGGGATCCACAGCATTGCCAAGTCTTTTCGACATCTTCAAACCGTCTTTGTCCAGAACCAATCCATTTGAAACGACGTTTTTGTACGCTACCGAATCAAAAGCCATGGTCGCAATTGCGTGAAGGGTATAAAACCACCCTCTGGTCTGATCCACTCCTTCCGCAATAAAGTCTGCCGGAAAAGATGACCCCTGCTCGATAAAATCTTTATTTTCAAACGGATAATGCCATTGCGCATAAGGCATGGCTCCAGAATCAAACCACACGTCAATTAGATCAGTCTCTCGCTTCATTGGTTTGCCACTTGGAGAAACCAAATAAATTTTATCGACGTAATTTTTATGCAAATCCAGTCCTGCATAATTTGAATCGGACATATCCCCCGGCACAAATGAAGCCAATGGATTTTCATCCATCAAACCTGCTTTAACAGCCTTGTCACACTCCATTTTCAACTGCTCCACAGAGGAAATACAAATGCGTTCATCTCCTTCTTCGGTAGACCAAATCGGAATGGGAATGCCCCAATATCTTGATCTGGACAAATTCCAGTCGTTCGCGTTTTCAAGCCATTTCCCGAATCGTCCCGAACCAGTAGCTTCAGGTTTCCAGTTAATTGACTGATTGAGTTCGATCATTCGTTGTTTGACATCCGTGACCTTGATAAACCAGGAATCCAAAGGATAATACAACACAGGTTTGTCAGTTCGCCAGCAATGTGGATAGCTGTGAACATATTTCTCAACTTTAAACGCTTTGTTTTCCGTCTTCAGTTTAATAGCGATCAGAACATCCGCCGACTTCTCGGGTGCCGCTGCCTCATCGTAATACTCATTTTTCACAAATAGCCCTGCCAAGTCACCTAATTCCGGTCGAAACTTTCCTTGTAGATCCACCAATGGGACCAAGTTTCCGCGTTCATCTCTTACCAGCATTGCAGGAACCCCTGCTTCAGAGGCAACTCTGGCATCATCCGCACCGAATGTTGGCGCAATGTGTACGATGCCTGTCCCATCTTCGGTGGTTACAAAATCACCACTTATTACCCGAAATGCCTCTTCCGGTTTTTCATCAGGCAGAGCATAAGGAAGCAACTGTTCGTAACGTATTCCTACCAAATCTTCTCCAGTGCATTCCCCTGCAATGAAATAGGGTATCACCTTATCCCCCGATTTGTATCCACTGAGCTCTTCTTCGTTTTCAATTGGCTGATAGCCTTTGTTGAATTGGTAGCCCAGAAGATTTTTGGCAAGGATAACGGAAATTGGTTCAAATGTATACTGGTTGTACGTGCGAACTAACACATAGTCGATTTTCGGCCCAACGCATAAAGCGGTATTCGATGGCAGTGTCCATGGGGTTGTCGTCCAGGCAAGGAAGTGTGTGGTCTTTCCACTTTGAAGTGAACTAAATGATGAAGAATTGTTCCATTCTTTGATCTTGAACTGCGCTACCACCGTGGTATCCGTAACATCCTTATAACAGCCCGGTTGGTTAAGTTCGTGTGAAGACAAACCCGTTCCGGCTTTTGGTGAATAAGGCTGGATTGTATACCCTTTGTACAGTAAATTCTTTTCATACAAGCGACCCAAAAGCCACCAAACGGACTCCATGTACTTCGGTTCATACGTGATATAAGGATCATTCATGTCCACCCAATATCCCATGCGTCTGGTAAGGTCATTCCAGATATCTGTGTAACGCATCACTGCCTCACGGCAAGCTTTATTGTAGTCCTCAACAGAAATCTTTGTCCCAATATCTTCTTTGGTTATTCCCAATTCTTTTTCCACCCCGAGTTCCACAGGAAGTCCATGAGTATCCCATCCCGCTTTCCGCTTTACCTGATATCCCTTGAGGGTTTTATAGCGACAAAAAATATCTTTGATTGAACGCGCCATGACGTGGTGAATTCCCGGCAATCCGTTCGCCGATGGCGGTCCTTCGAAGAAAATATATGGTGTACGTCCTTCCCTGCTCGTTACGGAGCGTTCGAATACGCGATCACGTTCCCATTTCTCAAGCACCTTAGTTGCAACGTCAGGGAGATTTAAGCCTTTATATTCAGGATATTTCTTATTCATCTTACCAAAAAAACCGAAGCGCGAATTTAGTTAAAATGAGGGAAATCACTTCTAATTGGTTCCAAACTCATGCAATCAACACGCTTATGTATTGCACGGTTGATTAAATTTGCAGACACCAAAAGCACTCACATGGCAGAATTCTTCTATCAGGACCCTTATCCCCTTCTTAAAGACTCTACGGCGTACCGTAAAATCTCATCGGACTATGTAACCGTTGAAAAACTGGGTGACAGAGAAATCTTACGCATTGACCCTACGGCATTGGAAGTTCTGGCTCAGGAAGCCATGACAGATGTATCCTTTCTTTTGAGAACATCACATCTGGAGAAATTGAGACGCATTCTCGATGATCCGGAAGCTACAGACAATGATCGATTTGTAGCTTACAATTTAATGCAGAATGCTGTCATTGCCGCAGAGGGCCAATTGCCAAGTTGTCAGGATACAGGAACAGCTATCGTTCTTGCAAAAAAAGGAGAGAACGTGTTCACGGGCTCTGAAGATGCCATGTATCTGTCCAAAGGAATTTTCAACACCTATCAAGAGCGGAATCTCAGGTATTCACAAATTGTTCCTTTGAACATGTTTGAAGAAAAGAACTCTGGTTCGAACCTGCCTGCACAAATTGACATCTATGCCAAGAAAGGCAACAGCTACGAATTTCTTTTTCTCGCGAAAGGCGGAGGTTCGGCAAACAAAACCTTCCTGTATCAGCAATCGAAATCTCTTCTCAATGAGGCTTCGCTTGAAAAGTTTGTGCGTGAAAAGATAAAAGACCTTGGAACAGCGGCTTGTCCACCTTATCACCTCGCATTGGTAATTGGAGGTACTTCTGCCGAAGCCACACTGGGTGCCGTGAAAAAAGCTTCCGCAGGATATTTTGACGATTTGCCAACAGAGGGGAACATGTCCGGCCAGGCATTCCGTGATCTGGAATGGGAGAAACGTGTACAGATTATTTGTCAGGAAAGTCAGATCGGCGCACAGTTCGGAGGAAAATATTTTACACATGATGTGCGGGTAATCAGACTTCCAAGGCATGCAGCCTCTTGTCCTGTGGGATTAGGAGTATCCTGTTCGGCGGACCGAAATATCAAAGCAAAGATCACTCATGAAGGACTGTTTATTGAACAGCTGGAACGAAACCCTGCAAGGTTACTCCCGGCAACGGCGCCACACCTTGAACCCCCTGTGGAGATCGACCTTGACAGGCCCATGAAGGAGATTCTTGCAGAACTTTCCAAATACCCAATCAAAACAAGACTCAAACTAAACGGAACGCTTATAGTAGCGCGAGACATCGCACATGCCAAGATCAAAGAATTGCTGGACAGTGGTCAACCCATGCCTGAATATCTCAAGAATCATCCCGTATACTATGCCGGACCAGCCAAAACACCCGAAGGAATGCCATCCGGTTCTTTTGGACCAACGACCGCCGGACGAATGGATACGTATGTTGACCTTTTCCAAAGCCATGGTGGCAGTATGATTATGCTGGCCAAAGGAAACCGGTCCAAGGACGTAAAGAATGCCTGTGCAACGTACGGAGGGTTCTATTTGGGTTCGATCGGAGGTCCCGCAGCCATTCTGGCGAAAGAAAACATCGAATCAGTTGAAATCGTAGATTTTGAAGAATTGGGCATGGAGGCTGTTCGCAAGATCCGTGTAAAAAACTTTCCAGCCTTTATCATTACCGATGATAAAGGGAATGACTTCTTTGAGAATATTTGATCAGATAAGGTAAGATCAGAAAATCTTTACTTGAGTCCGATTTCAATTCTACATGTAACCGATTAGAATCGGTATGTTTCTTTTATATGTTTTGTAAGAAGTACCAGCCTCTGGTGGCAACTTTAGTGTTGTCTAATTTCTCCAATAATTAGATTCTGAGTCCTACATCGTTTATCGCACAAACGACATAATACTTTAGCTAATGCCATTCATTTTTGAACACTGGTTCGAATTCAGCATACTTCTTATCCCTGTTTAACTGACCTGTTCCTTTCTCACGCCTTTTGTAGATTTTCAGAAGGAATTAATCCTTCTGATTGTACCTCTTTCCTCTTGAAACACACGCTTCAAAATCAACTCTGTGTGAACAGATAAGAATTGTCTGCAAGGTTGCAAGGATTTCAGTTCGGGAGGCAATCGTCGGAACTTTGTGGTGTTAATCAATAAAAACTAAATGTTATGAAGAACAAAAAAACACTTTACCACTTCATCCTGGACAGCAGCGGTTCGATGAAAGCCGACAGGCACAACACGGTCAACATGTTTAACAGACAAGTTGCCACAGTACGGTCTCTGGCCATCGATTATCCTCAGCAAATATTTCTCACAGGACTTACCGTATTCAATGATCGGATTGATCATATTCTACTTGAAACACCCGTAAACCTTTTGAGAGAACTGAGTTATGACCGTTACATGCCGGATGGTTTTACCGCTCTCTATGATGCCATCGGCGAAACCACGCAGCGAATTAAAGAACGTTTTGGCCTTCAGATCGACGCAGGTGAAATGTCTGTCGTAGTAATTATTCTTACGGACGGTCACGAGAATGCGTCAAAGAGATTTGATGTACATGCGATCGGTAAAATGATCCGGGAACTGGAGGCAAAAGAAAACTGGACCTTTACTATTCTAGGAGCCGATTTTGACATTACCACTGTATCAGTTGATCTCAATTTCAGAACTCAATCTTCATTCAATTATTCCAAGCAGGATTTCAAATACATGGCTGAGGACATAGAAGACTCGATGCGCAACTATGCGTCCCTGAAGTCCAGTGGAGAGAGTACAAAAGACTACTTCAAAAAAAAGTAATTGACCGTAGTTGAAGGCAACAGAACATAAATAAAACTTAAAATTTTGAACACTATGAGAAACCAAAAAATAAGAACTTTCTACACACCAAAACAGGTGTGTAGAAAGAATATCGAAAAGGACAGCTTTTCAAAATCACCGCTCAAGCCCATGCTTCTAATGGAATATTTAAAACAAAATGGTTTTGAGGACACCCTGGAATTTGATGCTCAATTTGCGCCTTTCCAAAAACAAGACTTCCTGATAGCACATACCAAAGATTATGTAAACGACTTTTTCAGCGGAGGTGAATTGAGCGAAATGAATGGGATACCATGGAGCGAAGAACTTGCAGAATCTGTTTGCTATACAAACAGTTCACTTTATCATGCCATCAAATATGCCTGCGAACATCCGGACACTCTTACATTCAGTCCAACATCAGGGTTTCACCATGCAATGCCGGATGCAGGAATGGGATTCTGCACCTTCTCCGGACAAGTGATCGCATCTCTTAAACTCTTCAGAGAAAAAGGGCTGGTTGGAGCCTACCTCGATTTAGACGGACATTTCGGGAACAGCATTCCGAATTCAGCCTCCTTTTACCCGGAAGTGAACCAGGCAATTGCCATGAACATCAACCCCAATGGAAGCCATGAAGCATATGTGAAAGATTTCAAGCATGAACTTGAATTGTTGTCTGAAAAGATTCGTAACCGTCAAATTCATTACGTTGTCTGGTGTCATGGAGCCGATTCTCACGAATGGGACGACCTTGGTTATCAGTGCAGCACTTCGGAATGGATAAAATGTTCTGAATTATTCTATACGTGCATCAGAGAACTTGAATCCGAACTTGGATTCCACATACCTGTTACATTAGCGTTGTTCGGCGGGTACAGGAGGGACCATTACCAAAGTGTCCTCAGTCTCCATGCAGGTGATATCCAGGCCGCATGCAAAATTCTTCTCGGTAAAGAAATTCCATACGAAATGAATGTACTTCCTAAAATATTTGGAAGGGATTTCTTAACATTGAATGATGAAAGTCCATCTTCTGAGATCAAACGAGCTTAGTGTCGAAACCTATGGAAATGTCTTGAGCCTGCTTCAGCGCTTTCCTGGTCCTGTGCGTTTCCTCACCTCTGAAAGTGAAAACAGCATGGATTTCCTTATGACCAGGTTATGGGAGAGCGAAGAGTTATTCGGAGAACAACGTGAAGTATTTAGTATACAGCCTGACTCGGATTATGTCATGCCAAAGGAGGAACGCTTTCAGAGCTGGGATTATTTTTTCAAAAAGTGTGAATCCTATAGGAGGGAAAAAAATATTCCTCAGGAGGACCACATTATTCTGCTAACGGATATCGGAAATGACAAAAACTGGTTTGGATGCATAAGTCCGTCCATGAAAGATTATTTCATTCAAACCTCACACTGGGATTTCTATTTCGGAAAAGCCGTAGACTCAAGATTCCCCATCGCATATGAGGTAGCTGTGTGGCTTATTCGTTCTCTTATGTTTGACAAGCGAGATGCCATTCTTGACGCTATTCATAAGACGACCAAAGGCTGTGCGAATGATTTCTGCCAACAAAAAAAAGAAATCGTACTCAAAATGAGGACAGCCGATCTGTGCGTCGATTGTTTGGAAATCCTACATAAACGAAAAGTATCTCCCCTGATCGCCAACCAGCTTTTCAATGTAATAGACGGTATCCGGGAGAACATGACTTTCCGCAGCCGATCAGCGCTTATCAAAAAACCCAGCAGGATTGAGATACGAGGCGCTACTCAACGTATCTTCCTGACTGATCTCGGTGACCTGGAACTGCGTCTGAACCCGAAGGAAAGGGCGATTTATTTATTCTTCCTGAATCATCCCGAAGGTGTGCGACTTGTAGAATTACAGGATCACCAAGAAGAGATTGCATCGTATTATTGCATCATGGCAAATCGCTACGAACCGGAAGAAATTGAGCAGGCACTGTGCCGTTTACTGGACCCAATGGACAACAACATCAATGAGGTGCTGTCCCGAATCAAGAGAAAACTCAAGGAAACAGTCGGAGAAGACCTGCTGGATATGTATACAATTCAAGGGATTCCGGGAGAAAACAGATCCATTTCCCTTGACCGCGAGTATGTCAGTTATGTTGGAATAGAATAATTGTTTTTGAGGAATGCAAATTTCATATTAAAGGGTGTATGCCGAAACAGAATTTTAAACACCAAACCTAATGAATAGACGTATATTAACCTTTTCTGCACGTCTATTCAGTGTCGGAAACTCAAACAAATATTAGATTGTAAGACACTTGCAATCAGATCAACTAAGAAATTTGAATGAAAAATTATTTCATTTCTTCGGGATCAATGTGAGGGTTCTGAACGTAACTTTCGTTTGGCCGCTTCCGCTTTCCTTTGTGTCAAAAGTTCCACCCCAGAAATCTGCATCTCGCAGTGAAGAGGTATGTACGAGATGTGCTTTCAAATCATTCACTCCTGTTAGCGTGTAAAATTCATCTTGCGAGTATGTTTTCTCAAAATACTGTCCTTGAAGTCTATACTTCATCAACTTAAATACGCCCAGATAATAAGTACTCTTCAAAAAACGCTTTTTAAGATCTCGTTGAGATTCATTCGCAGGACTGACTTTCGATAATTCATGCAGCCGTTCATCGGGTTGGCACCCCAATTTATTCATTTCCTGAACAATACTACTGAAATACTTGAACGACATCCTGTTCATACCCTGAGGATAAGGCTTATAATCCGGATAATTTTCCTTGTAATTGACTTTAAAATCTGATTCCCATCCCGGATGAAATGCGAGCGTAAGAGTGTCGGGGCTGTAGTATTGTTGCACTTGTGTAAACACACTCGTTGCATAGGTACTACCAGTTGCGTGATTGTAAATGATACTTGTCCCATGCGCCAGGTGTTGAGCATCTAACATGTTCTGATTATGTCCTGGTGAATGCTTCCATAGATCGAACATTTCGGCAGCATCAAAACGTGCTTGTTCCAGCATTTCTTCATAGGTCAATGAGGCGGCGTGTGCCATATCAATCGGCCCTGGAACCATTTCGCCTGAAGATGCACAATTTTCAAAACCTGTCATCGCGTGATCCCTGCTCCCATAGGTCACATAAAACACGCGATCTTCGGGTTCTCTGCCGGTAAACCGATCG
>JBEGVI010000095.1:0-16126 GCA_041178485.1 Bacteroidota bacterium
ATTTACAGCCCAAGAGAAAATACTCCAGAACGGTAAAACAAGTTGTTTTATCTGAGAACAAAACCCTCGCTGAAATATCTCAGGAAGAGGCAGTAAAAATTGAATCATTAATTCAAATGAATAAAAGTATATCTTCTGAAAATCAAGTATTACCAAAAGGAAGTAAAGTCACCCTCCATTAATTGGTTTTATCCCCCTGAGCTAAACAGGTAATGTGAGGTTTTTTTAGTTTGTTGTTGTTTGTTGAAAGGCTTCGGGAGACCGGAGCCTTTCTATGATTCCCAATTTAAGTCTCGAAATGTAAATGCGGAATTTAAATTATTGAAATATAGAATTTTATTCTCTTTTTTAGTGGTTTCATTCTTTGAAACGTATTCTGTATCTTTATCCTTTGTTTATATCAGATGAAGCCTTCTACAGAATTGTTTAAATTGATTCGTTCTCTGAGTAAATCGGAAAAACGTTTCTTTAAGTTGAGCTCTGCTCTTCAGTCGGGGGATAAAAATTACCTCAAGATTTTTGATTTTATCGAGGCGCAGGAACAATACGATGAGGAGGCTTTGAAGGATGTGTTTCAGGATGAAACGTTTGTCAAGCACCTCCCATCGGAAAAAAATCATTTGTACAAGTTAATTCTGAAAAGCCTCCGTGCATATTACAGCGAACAATCTGTGAGCAGCATGCTCAAACAGGAGATTAAAAACGTTGAAATTCTCTACAACAAGGCCTTGTACAAGGAATGTGAAAAATTTGTTTCAAGGGCAAAGAAACTCGCATTGCAGCACGAGAAATTTTATTATCTCTACGAGTTGCTTTCCTGGGAGAAAAAACTCCTTGAAGAGGCCTATGAGGAGGGTGAATTTGGAGTGGATCTGGATGAATTAATTCGAGAGGAGGAGGAGGTGATTTCCAAACTCAGAAATCTTGCAGAATACCAGGTGATTTATTCAAAGATAAACTTGATTTTCAGGAGTGGTGGGTTTACCCGAACAGACGAAGAACGGATGATTGTTGAAGGAATCGCTGATCACCATCTCATAAAAGGAAAGAATACAGCGCTCTCTGTTCGCGCTTCGTCAATTTGTTATTACATCAAAGGCTTGTGTGCTGCCACAAATCGGAACTACCAGGATAGCTTTCAGTTCTTCAATAAAACAAGAGAAATACTGGATAAATTTCCGGATATAAAAGCGGATTCCGGTCAGCGGTATGTGATGACTTTAGCGCACTTGTTGCGGTGTTACATTGACAGCGGAGACTTTAAAAAGGCAGAAGAACTCATTGTCGACATGCGCTCTCTTGACAGTTCGAAAGGATTTGATTCCATGGATATAAAAGTCCGTATTTTCACAAGCACATACAACCTCGAGCTGATGTTGCTGCATGCTAAAGGCGAATTTGACCGCGCAGTAGAACTGATTCCGTTGATTGAAAAAAAGGAATTGGAGTTTGAGGAAAAGATTAGTAAAGAGCAAGAGGTATTGTTGATTTATCACAAGGCATACAGCCATTTTGGGTGTGGCAATTACAAGAAGGCTCTCGGTTACATCAACAAAGTGTTGAATGACAATGAGCAAAATCTGCGACAGGACATTTACAGTTTTTCACGGCTTTTCAATTTGGTACTGCATCTTGAACTTGAAAATTATGACTTTCTGGAGTACAGTATAAAGTCTACAAACAGATACCTTTCGAAAATCGAACGAAAATTTGAAGTTGAAAATGTGTGTATAAAGCAAATTAGAAAGCTATCCCGGGGTGTTCATTCTGAGGAACGAATTTTAATTCTGGAGCGTCTGAAAGATGAGCTCGAAGAATTGCTTAAAGATGAAAACGAGCGTGTAGTATTGGAGTACTTCAATATCCGGGCTTGGGTAAACAGTAAGATTTACAAAGTGTCTTTTTCTGAAGCTGTCCGACTTTCCGGCACCTCTTATCTGAATCGGTAGGTAAACTTGTCTTTTCAATTGAATTTTGGACCGATTTCAAGATAGAAATTTGTAGTTTTGACCCTCAATTTTGATTCTTCCCATGGCGCAGAAATATACTACACGACAAGAGGATTATTCCAAATGGTACAATGAATTGGTATACCGGGCTGATCTGGCTGAACATTCAGATGTTCGTGGGTGTATGGTGATCAAGCCTTATGGGTATGCGATCTGGGAGAAAATGAGGGATATTCTTGATGCAAAATTCAAGGAAACCGGACATTCGAATGCGTATTTCCCTCTATTCATTCCAAAGTCATACCTGTCAAAGGAAGCAAGCCATGTAGATGGTTTCGCCAAGGAATGTGCTGTTGTTACGCATTATCGGTTGAAAAATGCGGAAGATGGAAGTGGCGTGGTGGTCGATCCTACTGCAAAGTTAGAGGAGGAATTGATAGTGCGCCCAACTTCAGAAACAATTATCTGGAACTCTTACAAAAACTGGATTCAGTCTTACCGTGATTTGCCGATTTTAATTAACCAATGGGCAAATGTTGTGCGCTGGGAGATGCGTACAAGGTTGTTTTTACGTACTGCTGAATTTCTCTGGCAGGAAGGGCACACGGCTCATGCGACAAAGGAAGAAGCTATTCAGGAAGCAGAACTCATGCTGGATGTCTATGCTGATTTTGCTGAAAATTACATGGCCATGCCTGTGCTCAAAGGAAGAAAGACTGAGAGTGAGCGTTTTGCCGGAGCAGACGACACTCTGTGCATCGAGGCCATGATGCAGGATGGAAAGGCATTGCAGGCTGGAACTTCCCATTTTCTCGGACAGAATTTTGCCAAAGCTTTCGATGTAAAGTATGCAGATAAAGAGGGCAAACTTGAGTATGTATGGGCCACCTCCTGGGGTGTCTCCACACGGTTGATGGGGGCTTTGATCATGACGCATTCAGATGATGAGGGATTGGTTTTACCGCCCGCACTGGCTCCGATTCAGGTGGTTGCGGTGCCTATTCACAGAACGGAAGAAGAATTGCTTGCCATATCTGAAAAGTTTGACTCTCTTGGCGCGAAATTAAAACAGGCTGGGATTTCGTTCAAGTATGATAAGGATGACAACAAGCGTCCAGGATGGAAGTTTGCAGAATACGAAGCAAAAGGCGTTCCTGTTAGATTGGCCATGGGTCCAAGAGATCTGGAGAATGGGAAGGTGGAAGTAGCCAGACGAGATACCAAGACAAAAGAGGCAGTAGATTTTGAAGCGGTTGAGGCATACATTGTTTCTTTGTTGCAGGAAATTCAGAAAAATCTCCTCCAGAAAGCCCTGGATTTTCGTGCGTCAAAATTCAGTTCTGTTGATTCCTACGAGGAATTCAAGTCTTCCGTAGATGACGGTGGATTCTTTTTGGCTCATTGGGATGGGACGAAAGAAACAGAGGCTAAAATTAAGGAAGAGACGCAGGCTACCATCCGTTGTATATTGTTGGATCAGCCCGAAGAGTCAGGTTTTTGTATGGTTACCGGAAAACCATCTTCACGCAGAGTAGTTTTTGCAAAAGCTTACTAAAATGGCAAAGAAAGATCAAATGGCGGAAAACCGCGAGGCAATTGTGAATTTATTACTGAATAAAGCTGCTTTGAAGCAAGACATTGCTGAAGACGTGAAGGAGGTATTTGGTATGTTCAAGCGGATCATCGGAGAAGAGCTGAATTCTCTGAAGGAAAAAGTGAACGATCCAAGGGTGCGCCTCTTTCATAAAGAAATCGGGGAGTTTGAGCAACACGCATATGTCGGGAGCGATGTGCTTATTTTTCACCAGCACAACAATGTGTTCAGGATGACGGATGACAATCCTTTGTGGGGGACCCGGTATTTCAGAGAGGATGATACACGTGGTTTTTTTGGCGTCATATACATTTATAATTTTCTCGCTCAATCCTTTATACAGAACCGTTTGCATGACGAGGGGTATCTCATAGCTAGAATCTTCGTCAACAAAGAAGGACATTTTATGATCGAAGGCAAAGGGCAGCTTGGTTACCTCTTTAGAGACATCGAAAACATTGTGCTTTCGGAGGAAGCAGTTCGGGCCATTGTTCAACTCTCCTTTGTGTTTGCAATTGAATTTGACCTGCTCGTTCCGCCGTATGAATTTATTGCCACGATGACCGTCGGTGAAGCACAAGTGATAAGCAACAATCTTCAAATTCAAACCGGCAAGCGAATGGGTTTTAAAATGAAGAATGACGACAGCGAAATTTTTTAAAAAAATCGTTGCACTCATTGAGTTTACGGAAATTCAAACTATATTTGCACTCCCAAAAATTTGGGGACATTGACATACGGCCCATTCGTCTAGTGGTCAGGACGCAAGGTTTTCATCCTTGAAACAGGAGTTCGATTCTCCTATGGGCTGCCAAATAGTATATTTATTTGGCCCATTCGTCTAGTGGTCAGGACGCAAGGTTTTCATCCTTGAAACAGGAGTTCGATTCTCCTATGGGCTGCATTTAACTTTATAAAACAAATAAAATGGCGAACCATAAATCGGCTCTTAAAAGAATCAGATCGAATGACACGAAGCGTCTTCGAAACAAATACCAGCACAAAACAACGCGCAATGCTGTTCGAAAACTTCGTTCATTGACAGACAAGAAGGAAGCGCTCGAACTGTTTCCAAGAGTCTCGGCAATGTTGGATAAACTTGCGAAGAACAATGTAATCCATAAAAACAAGGCAGCGAACTTGAAATCAGGATTGCAAATCGCAGTCAACAAACTCTAAGATTGGTATTTGACAAGATATGAAGGGGCTTTGGCCCCTTTTTTTATATCTTCACTTGAACAATTCAAAAGACTGTGGGGCGGCTACTCGTTTATTTATCCGTGTTTCTAAGCGTACATGTATGCGCTCAGTCATTTTCTTCCCCAATAGATTCTTTGAAATATTCATACAGGATTGGAGGCAGCCTTGATTCAGTGGATCTGATTTCGGGATTTAATGGTTCTACTGTTTCCGGTGGCGGATTCAACACGTGGAACAATGTCCTCGATCCGTCGTTTTTGGTGCACAATAAAAATGGACAGTTGTTCTGGAATTATTCAAATCCCATTCCGAAGGTTTTTTCAGCATTGCCACATTTAGGGGTAGCTTACATGTTTGGCTCAAATGCACAACAATATTTAAAATCAGAATATCAACACGTTTTCAGATACAATGTTATGTTAAACGTGAGGTATATAAAAAATCTCTCCAATGGTATTTTGAGAAACAGTGGATTCAGTCATGATGATGTGGGAATGATGCTGCAAAAAAAAGGGAAGAGATATTCATTCGAATTGAACTCTTCCTATGTGTCTTCCCGAATCGAACAGAGCGGAGGAGTAGTGACGGATACACTCGCGGATCTCTATGATCTTAGCTTGATTCCGGTCAGACGAGCGCAATCGGAAATCAAAATAAAACGCGCTCAGACGGCAGTGTCGAATTATTTTGATTTTAACAAAGACTCGCTTCGAGCAATAGGCTTACTGACATCCCATGCTTTGCGTATCAAAAAGTATGAACTGAGTGAGACAGATACACTTTACGGGATATATCCTGTCATTAATTACGACAGCACGAATGCGTATGACCGTCACCAGCTTTCTGCCTTGAGCAATGGCGCAGGTGTATATTATTCTGATCAATCAACTTTTTTCTCTGTTTCACCGGAAATCAATTATTGGCAATTCTATAACCTTGGAAGATTCAATGATACAACTGAACTAACAATCACGGCTAGTCTAGCAATAAAAAGAGAGCGTTTTAAGTTTGCCACTCGCGGGAGTTATAATGTTTCAGGGGCTAAAAATGAATGGTTAAATGAGTCTTCAATGACTGTCAGGCTCGGAAAATCCTCTCTATGGCTTAATTTGTTAAATCAGGCCTTGCTCCCTGAACCCTACCAGCGCTATGCCGTTGGAAACAGTACATTGCCTATTCAAACGGAATTTGAAAAACAGGTGATTCAAAGGTACACTGCCGGATTTCGTCGAAGTTGGAGCAATCTGACAGTTCATTCAGAGTTAGGTTATGCAGGTTTAAGGAATAACTATTGGTTTATAGATTCTATTTGGAGAAATGACACGCTGACAAATTGTTCGGATTTCTATTTTCAGCCGTCACTTTCTTACCAATGGAAAATAGTGAATCTACACCTCTCATACCGCATAAATATGATTCAGGAACAGATGGATTTTCTTCCGAAGAACCAGTTGGCCATGCGGGTTTTCTTTAAAGGAGGACTTTTTAAAGATAAGAAAATGAAGGCCTATGGAGGTGTTGATCTTGGGTATTCGGGTTCGTATCAAATTCCGGAATACCTGACGCAGACAGCAACATTCAGCAGGGGAACATTGCTCACATCTGTTCAACCTTTATACTATTTGCACGCCTTTGGGGGATTTCAGGTTCATACGTTCAGATTTTTCTTCAGGGTAGAGAATATTCAGTCCTTCTGGCGGGAGAAGAGCGTTCAGTCATTCGCCGGTTTTCCCGTCACTCCTTTGCAAGTGAGGATAGGCATTACCTGGGATTTCTTTGATTGATGCAGACGAAAAAAAGACGGGAGAAAAGATAAATCTTCTCTCCCGTACTAACCTAACCTACCTTTTACAACTAAACCTAGTCAAATATATCACTCTTTTTTATATTTCCAAAAAAAAGAACTTATGTTTTAACATTCGCGTGTCAGTGACTTTAAACTGATTTCAGAGGAAGTTCGTTCCATTGCTCTATATTTGACGAAAATTAATGTTATGGGTTTATTACAAGATAAAGTAGTTTTAATTACCGGTGCCTCGCGGGGAATCGGTAAATCTATTGCAGAAGAATGTGTGAAACAGGGGGCAAAGGTTGCTTTTACTTATTTGTCTTCTGAAGAAAAGGCGAGGGCACTTGAGAGTGAATTGTCCTCAAATGGTGGAGTTGCGAAGGGTTTTCGTTCGGATGCAGGAAAATATGAGGATGCTCAGAAATTGGTGGATGATGTTGTGGCTGAATTCGGAACGATTGACGTATTGGTTAACAATGCCGGAATTACGCGCGACACCTTGTTAATGAGAATGACAGAGGAACAATGGGACGAGGTAATAAATACCAATCTTAAATCAGCATTCAACCTGACGAAAGCAGTGCAAAAGCCAATGTTGAAAGCGCGAAAGGGTTCGATCATTAATATGTCCTCCGTTGTTGGGGTAAAAGGCAATGCCGGTCAATCCAACTATGCCGCATCGAAAGCAGGTTTGATTGGGTTTACAAAATCTGTAGCGGCTGAGCTTGGTTCAAGAAATATTCGATGCAATGCTGTGGCTCCGGGATTTATTGAAACTGAAATGACAGAGGTGCTGGATCAGAAAGTAGTTGAAGAGTGGAGAAATGCCATCCCATTGAAAAGAGGGGGATTGCCAAAGGATGTGGCAGATCTGACAGTTTTTCTGGGCTCGGATATGTCCGCATATATTACCGGTCAGACAATTCATGTGTGTGGCGGAATGTTGATGTAGTAATTGCCTGAAATAATATTTCATTAGCCAATCCTACAGGGTTGGCTTTTTTGTTAGCCTTTCACGATAGTATGCCAACAAAAGGAATACTCTTTTCAAGAGATCAAAATAAAGGGCAATGTGAAATAGAATCGTGAAAAACCAAAGTGCAATCAAATTGAAATAAAATGTATCCATCTGGTACCCAAAAATATTTTTTGAAGGTGCGTAGAAGTGTGCTTTTAAAAAGTTTGTGCCCTTGAAAGGATAATAAACTGGGTTGTCCTTCCTGATTAATAAGTTGTCGTAGCGTTGAATTTTATTGGATTCAAGCCGGTTCGTTAAAAGATCATGCAATGCTTCGTTGGAATAAGCAGTTTTTTCAGAATTGAATTTTTCAAGGTTCTGGTTTTTTATGAATTCAACTTTGTCGTTGGATTCATTGAAATTATTGGTGTATTGATCTTTCAGAATTTCCAGAAACTGATGAATGGTATTCTGTAACCTGCTGGAGTAGTTTCTGTATTCAAGATCCGTTATGCATTGAGAACATTGAAGATTACTCCATCGACCCATCTCTGCTGAGATTTCGTTTAACAGGATGTTTCTCGCATCTTCTTTCTGAGTTGCTGAAGAGGAATGGGAGAGGAGCGTTGTGTTCAATTGTTCCATTTCGGGAATCCAGTAGTCCTTTTTCCATTGTGCGTCATACTTCCGAATGTTGTCGCTGAAAAATATTTTCTCTTGAACATTGTCTCTGAATTGTGTAACAGCCAATCCCTCATAGGCCCATCTGGAAATCATAACATTTCCAATCCACGGCACTGAATTAGACCGGGAAATCATAGGATGGAGTTTGTCGAATTTGACGATTACACCACTAAATAACAATTGAGGAATAATGAGGATTGGAACCACGATGTATATTACCTTCGCCGAATTAAAGGCACTGGAAATGTTCAGTCCCAATACATTGGCAGCACAGGAGGTCGAAAATAGGATGATCCAGTAATGCCAGAAAAGACCATTTACCTCTAAAATTAAGTTTCCAATTCCAACGAAAAGTGTTGTTTGAATGGCCGAAACTATGAATAGAATCAGTAGTTTGGATAACAGATAGCTGTGTCTGGAAAGATGCAGAAAAGATTCTCTTTTCAGAAGTTTTTTGTCCTTATGTATTTCTTCGGCTGATACAGTCAAACCAAGAAAGAGGGACACAATGACTGCAATGAATATGTATTGTGGGAGGTTTTCATTCTGATAAAACGAGTAGACCTTGTTCGAACCATCATTTTCCGCGAAAAATTTGACAAAGAATGAAAGCATTAATCCCAAAAGAGGAGCTTCAAGCAAGGTAATAAGCAGGTATTGCCTGTTAGAGATTTTACTCAGTAAATCTCTTAGAAAAAAGATTTTTAGTTGAGTCAGTTTTCCTGAAATCTGAGATACAGGTTTAGGGATTGTAGAATTTTGAGACTGGGAATTTCGGTGTTCTGAATTCAGATATTTGCCATACCATTCTTTTGGCTGAATCTTCCTTGTGTCTGTCAATTCTCCGTATTCATCCACAATGCGCGTTTCTATAATATTGAAGATCTGCTCAGGATTAACATTTCCGCAGAGAGGGCATTCGCTTTCTTCTGCATTACCCTGGTGCATTGTGTGTTTGAAATACGTCACGGCCTCAATGGGATTTCCATCATAGATAGGATATCCTCCCTGATCTATAATGAACAAGCGGTCGAACATTTTGAAAATGTCGGATGAAGGCTGGTGAATAACAACAAAAATCAACTTTCCGTTGTAGGTCATTTCCTTCAACAAGTCCATTATATTTTCTGAGTCCCTTGAGGAAAGTCCGGATGTGGGTTCATCAACTATCAGCACCTCAGGCTCTCTGATGAGTTCCAGGGCAATGTTCAATCGCTTACGCTGACCGCCTGAAATGACTTTTTCTAGCGGGTCTCCTACCACCAGATCTTTAAACTCATAAAGTCCAACAGCCCGAAGTGTGTCAACAACTTTTTTCTTTATTTCATATTCTGAATTGTCGCCAAAGCACATCCGGGCATTGAAGTAAAGATTTTGATAAACTGTCAACTCTTCAATAAGAAGATCGTCCTGACTGATGTAGCCGATGAGTCCCTGAAGTTTTTCCTTCTCCTTATGAATGTCAATCCCGTTGATACTAACTGTGCCCGAGGAGGGTGGGTACTGGCCATTTAGAATGTTGAGCAGGGTTGATTTTCCCGTGCCGGATCCTCCCATAATTCCTACGAGCTTGCCGGATTCCTCAGAAAACGTAAAGTTGTGCAGGCCTTGACGGTTCCCTTTAAAATAAAAGGTAATGTTATCCACAGCATAGGTGATCCTGCCTGTTTTTCCTTGCTGAAAAAATTGTGAAATGACATCCGAATAATATAACGGCTTGCTTTTGGAAGTTTTAAGTGTAGATCCCTGTGTAAAGATGTGTGCCCGGTCATTGTTAATGAACTGGCCATTCAAACTCAAAGAGTCGTTTCCATAATATTTAAAGAAAAGAATATTTACACTTTCAATATGAACAACAATCAGCTCTTTGTCTAAACCCTCCAAAAAAACAGACCGCTCTCTTTTCTCCGGGTTACGATCTATGTACAGGATTTGTTCACTGGAACGAAGTTTAGGGCCATCATTAAAAATGAACCATTGGACCAGATTGAATTCTTCATTCTGAATGTTAAATGCCTCTGCGACAATAGTCGCGAATTCAAGTTCTTGTTCCTGTATCCGGACATTTGATTGAATAAACTCAAAAATCCGCAGTAAAACAATGATCTTTTGCTTTTGTCTGAGTTCCTCATTGATCTGAGAACAAATCTTAAGCACCTTGACAGAGTTGAGCGAGTTGCGTTTTTTGTCCGCATCTTTCGTTCTTTGCTTGGCATGAAGGGTGTTCAGGTTGGAATCGAACAATTCAAGGTAGCGTTCGACAAATTGGGAACTTAATTCCGTTCGAAGAAATGACTCTATAATCTTTCTTCCTTCGGTACTCGTGATTTTTACTTCGCCTTCTTCGGAACTTTCACTGGTTTCATCGACCTGTGCAATGATCGCGAAAAGCTGCATTAAAGCACGGAGGATGCGTTCACTCATTCAATAATCTCCTTATTGTTTGAATCCGATAAGCATGACTGCGCAGCCGGTAACCTTTTTGTCAAGATCAAGTTCGGTCTCTATGGTTACAGGTATGGTGTTTTTTACTTTAAAATCCCAGTAAGGAGCATTTTTGTACTTGGAGTTTGTGAACAGAACTTTTCCATTCGGATCCTTCACGGTGAATATTACATATTCATCGTCAGAACCTGCACTTGCTGCAATCCGATAGGTTGATCCTCCAAAGAATGTGGTTTTGAATTCAGCCTTTTCCCTGTCAAGAAAAGCGGTATATACTTGACCATCAGAAATAAATTTTACATTCCCTCCTTTGCCATTCAGATAGGATTCACACGTTCGAACGATAGATTCACAATCCTGACCATAACTGAAAACAGGAAAGAAAGCAAGCAATAAAAGAAGTTGTCGGATAGATTTCATGACACTGTAATTATTTGATGACGTAATCTCGAATGGCGTTAATCTTTGTAGTGATTTTTCCCAAAACGTCCGGTGAAATAGTAACTTTCAATTCATTCTCAAGAGTAGTCACTTTGTTTTTCGCATCCGTTTTCGGTTCAACGTACGTATATTCTACTTTGATATTGTCAAATTCCGCGTCCAGCTCCTTCAAGTTTACAATGAGTGAATCGTTTTGTTTCGACTTGTTGTATTCCTCCAGAATTTCAATCATTGTTTTTAGCGTTTGCTGCTGTTCACCAATTCGTTGAACAATTTTCGGATTTTTGGATTGAGAACTCATTTTACACGCAAAATGCATGGATTCGATCCATCCACCGGCAAGAATAAGTGAAGATGTGGACTTTCGTTTGGCATTTTTCAGAAAATAATCTGCTTTGCGAAAAGCATCTGAAACAATTACCATCATCGAATCCTGATTGTCAGAGTTTTTCTCAAACCTCGTCATGAACGTTTTGTCGAAGGCGCCTTCCAGTCCAAGTTGACCAGTGAGTTTTTCAACTGCCGACAAATACTTCAAAGCGGAATTCTTTTGTTCATACAGTGCACAGTAGCCCAAATCGGTCCCATAAATCCCCAGATTCAGAGCTTGCTTAACTTCCGTGTTGTAATTTTTTGAATTCTCGATGGAGTTCAACATGTTCACGTCGAATGCAAGTTTAAGTTCTTTGATGAGCATAGCCGTTTGAACGGGGGATGGGATACTGAAGATTTTACCATCGAAATTAGTGTTCAGAGAGGCAGTCGGATCAAGCGATTCCTTGTCAATGCTTTCCTCGGAAGAGCTGTTTCCGCAAGACGAAATGACGAAAGAAGCCGAAGCAACGAATAAGATAGAATAGAAGTTAAATTTCATAAAATTCCCTAATGCGAGTTAAAGTTAAAAAAAAGTGTCTTATGACAAACAAAGTTCTTACTTCTTGTTGAAATTTAAAGGAATAACTTACTTTTGACTGAGAAGAATTCAACTATGAATATACGTCCTAGAAGAAACAGAAAATCGGTTGTTATCCGGAATTTGGTGGAAGAAACCAAGATTGGTGTAGAACATCTGATCTATCCGGTATTTTTAAAGGATGGTAAAGGAATCAAGGAGGAAATTGCTTCACTTCCAAAAAATTACAGATGGTCAATGGATCTGCTCTTGAAAGAATTGGAGGAGTGTATTTCTCTGGGTGTCATGACCTATGACTTATTTCCAGCAGTGGATGACTCATTGAAAGACAAAACAGGATCCTACAGTTGGGCAGAGGACAATTTTTACCTCAAGGCAATTCGAAAGATCAAGGAAACCTTTCCGGAAATCATGCTAATGAGTGATGTGGCCCTTGATCCATATTCTTCCGACGGTCATGATGGTCTTGTTGAAAATGGAAAGATTTTGAACGATGAAACGTTGCCTTTACTGAATAAAATGGCTGTTGCTCAGGCGCAAGCCGGAATTGATATTGTCGGTCCCTCTGACATGATGGACGGAAGAGTCGGAAGCATTCGCCAGGCCCTTGATCAAAATGGGTATACGGATGTCTCTATTATGTCGTACACCGCAAAATATGCGAGTGCGTTTTACGGTCCCTTTCGAGATGCCCTGAATTCTGCGCCTAAATCCGGGGATAAAAAGTCGTATCAGATGAACCCGGCAAATAAACGTGAGGCATTACTGGAGGCAGAGCTTGATGTTGCTGAAGGTGCGGATATAATTATGGTGAAGCCGGCTTTGTGCTATCTTGACATCATCCATGTCCTGAAAGAAAGTTTCAATACGCCGGTGACCGCATACAATGTAAGCGGAGAATGTGCTATGATCTATGCAGCTGCAGATCGGGGCTGGATCAATTATGACCTGGCCGTTGCTGAACTTTTACTTTCTATTCGTCGAGCCGGTGCAGATGGCATTCTAACATATTTTGCAAAAGATTTTGCAAAGTTTTTGAAAAAGTAAATATATTCGCATCGTGAAAATGAACAACATACACTTGCATCATCATTTTTTCTGGACTTTCCGGGCGTGATGGGTAATTGTGTTAACAGATAACTTTAACCCGCCTGGATCTTCCGGCGGGTTTTTTATTGCTCGTCACAGGCACAAAAGAAAAAAAACATGTTAAGAATTGCAGTACAAAAATCAGGACGTTTACTGGAGGATTCTCTTCAGATTCTGAAAGAGTGTGGATTGAAGGTGGATGCTTCGAATGGGCAATTGAAATCCATTGTGCCGAATTTTCCTTTGGAGGTCCTGTTCCTTAGGAATTCAGATATTCCGCAGTACGTAAAAGATGGTGTTGCTGACATTGCTATCATTGGCGAGAATCTGCTCATCGAAGAACGCTCGACATTGGAGGTACTTGTTCGATTGAACTTCTCAAAATGCCGCGTTTCATTAGCTGTTCCTAAATCATCTGCGATCGAGTCTGTGCGTGATTTCGAAGGAAAAAAAATTGCGACTTCTTATCCGAATACTGTTCGGGATTATCTTGATCAAAACAATGTGAACGCAGAAATTCATACGATTTCCGGTTCAGTCGAGATTGCTCCAACGATAGGTCTTGCAGACGGTATTTGTGACATTGTTTCTTCTGGCAATACGCTTTTTATGAACGGACTTAGGGAGCTGCAGACAATTTTGAAATCAGAGGCAGTGCTGGTCAAAGCGCCGGGAATTTCACCGGAAAAAGAAGAAATCCTGAGGAAACTGGTTTTTCGTCTTGAGGCAGTGCTTGCTTCTAAAAATTCGAAGTATATTCTTTTGAATGCACCAAACCACGCGATTCCTCAAATAACTCGAATTTTGCCTGGAATGAAAAGCCCGACGATTCTTCCGCTGGCGGAAGAAGGATGGAGTTCCCTGCATTCAGTTATTTCTGAAGATCAATTTTGGGAAAATATTGATGCATTAAAACAGGCCGGAGCGGAGGGTATACTTGTTGTTCCTATCGAAAAAATGGTGCGATGAGAACGTTTATTTATCCTTCCTCAAATCAAATTTTAGAGGCCATTCAAAGGCCTGAACTTGCAGAGCAGGATCTTCAGTCTATCGTGAAAAAAGTTTTTGATGATGTTCGCTCAAATGGGGATGAAGCGCTGTACAAGTATACTTTGCAGTTCGATAAGGTTGAATTGACTGATTTTGAAGTGTCTCAAAATGAATTTAATGAGGCTCAACAATCACTTTCTGAGGATTTGAAGTCTGCCATTCTTCAAGCCGCAGAGAACATTCGTGCGTTTCATGCGAGGCAATACGAAGAGCCTCAGGTTATAGAAACCATGCCAGGTGTTCGATGCTGGCGAAAATCTGTTCCAATTGAGCGGGTTGGCTTGTATATCCCCGGAGGAACAGCTCCACTTTTTTCGACCGTACTCATGCTGGCAATTCCCGCATCTATCGCAGGATGTAAGGAAATAACCCTTTGTTCGCCGGCAGGCGCTGACGGCAAAATTCATCCTGCCATTTTGTTTGCTGCATCTACGGTTGGGGTTACCAGGGTACTCAAATTAGGGGGCATTCAGGCGATAGCAGCCTTGGCTGTTGGGACTAAAAGTATTGATTCATGCTATAAAATTTTTGGACCAGGAAATCAATATGTTACAGCTTCCAAAAAGTACGCGCAACAACTTGGTGTTGCAATAGATATGCCGGCCGGACCGAGTGAAGTGATGGTGGTGGCTGATGAAGTTTCAAATGCAGATTTTATTGCCGCGGATCTTCTTTCGCAAGCCGAGCATGGGGCAGATTCGCAAGTGGTTTTACTTTCTACTTCACAAGAAAAAGTTGTACAGGTTCAGGAGGCTCTTAAGGTTCAGTTAAAGGAGTTGTCCCGAAATGAGTTCGCAGCGAAAGCCCTGGGGAATTCATCTGCGATTGTGGTTCAGAAGGAGGAGTTACTTTCCATAATCAATCAATATGCGCCGGAGCACCTTATCCTTCAAACGGAGTTCAATGAAGAATTGCTTCCGGGGATTGTTAATGCCGGTTCTGTATTTTTAGGGCCTTTTACTCCGGAAAGTGCAGGGGATTATGCCTCTGGAACCAACCATACCTTACCGACCAATGGGTATGCGCGAATGTATTCTGGGGTATCTTTGGATTCGTTCATAAAGAAGATTACATTTCAGGAGATTAGCCGCCAGGGCCTTCAGAATATAGGTAGAACAATCGAAGTAATGGCAGATGCAGAAGGTCTTGATGCGCATAGAAATGCTGTTACAATCAGATTACAAGCACTTGAGAAATGAGAAGTATAGTTGATCTTATACGGCCCGACCTAAAGGATATTAAACCTTATTCTTCAGCGCGTGATGAATTTGAAGGAGAGGCGAGTATTTTTTTAGATGCGAATGAAAATCCATTTGATAATGGAGTGAATCGCTATCCAGACCCGCTGCAGCGCAAGCTCAAAGAGAGAATAGGTGAAATTAAAGGAGTTTCTTCGGATCATCTTTTTCTGGGAAATGGTTCGGATGAATGTATCGATCTTCTGTTTCGTTTGTTTTGTGTTTCAGGAAAGGATCGGGTTTCTGCCATCAGCCCTTCCTATGGGATGTATGCTGTTTCTGCAAAAATCAATCACGTCGAACTCAATGAAATCCTTCTGAATGATGATTTCTCCTTGCCGGTGAAACGGGTAGTAGAATCCTCAAGAGGAAGTAAATTGCTCTTCATGTGTTCTCCAAATAATCCTTCAGCCAACAGTTTTTCAATTGCGGATATTCTTACGTTAGCTCAAGAGTTTGAAGGCATACTTGTGATAGACGAAGCATACATTGACTTCTCAGAGCAAGGTTCACTAAGCTCACATGTAAGTCAATTTCAAAACATCGTCATCTTGCAAACTTTGTCAAAAGCATACGGTTTGGCGGGTATTCGTCTGGGATTAATGATTGCCTCAAAAGAACTGATCGATTGGATCAATAAAATCAAACCTCCCTACAACATAAATGTATTGACGCAGAACTTTGCACTTGAAAGGCTTAAGAATACGGATCAAACCACCAAGGAAATTGCTATGATTATATCTGAACGGGGACGACTATTTGAATTTCTGAGTTCC
>JBEGVI010000096.1:0-7582 GCA_041178485.1 Bacteroidota bacterium
TCAACCCGCTCATCTCTTCCCGCAACTCGTCCGTTTTGGGAGGGCAAAGGTAATCAACTTTTTTTTCTAACAAATACTTTTTGAAAAAAGTTTTTTTGATTGCAGCTGAGTAAGCCATCAAATCCCTCGCTAAAGTTTAGCAATACAAGATGTTAAAGCTCAAATTAGTTTTCGAAATTAATTTCACTCCAATCTATCGTGACAGGAGAATTGCTCAACTCTTTCAATGAAATGAAATGAAATTGATTTGTACGAATCAGGTCGGAATCAGAACCCTCCATTTTCTCTTCATATACTACTACGCCACCGGGTAATCGACTTCTAAAATCATCTGAAAAACCGATAAAATCAACAAACGATGACGCCAATAAAATAGCTTTTCTGCGGTCAGCGTAGAGCTTTCCGGATGACAATACTATTGGGACATTAGAAAGGAAAATTCCAATTCTATCTTCATACGCTATTCGATCCTGATGACTTAATTTGGAATAATTCGCTAAATCCTTCTTCATCCAATGTCTATCGTTCAAATTTAGTTTTACTCTTTCTCTGGGATTGAACTCTTTTTTTGTTCGATGAAGCCACAAACGAATTGAAAAACTAAAAATGACAACAACGAGTATCCCCAGTACTTTAGCTGCAGAATAAAAATTAAAAGACAACAAGATTGGAATGCCTACAAGGAGCACGCTGAATATCACAATCCATGAAAGAAATTTTCTCATAATTCCTTACGGCATAAAAAAGGCCCCTCAGGGCCTGACTTTATTTATCTTCAATCCACTTGTCATTTCGCATTTCACCTTTTATGGTAACCTCTTTGGTTCTGGCATAATCTTCGGCGGCAGATAACATTTGTTCACGCGTGTCCCTTCTCACAAGTATTGCTCCTGAACCAGGAGACTTTACTTCGATGTAGAAACCATTTCTCAATCGCGCTGGTCTTGTTGGTGGCCTTCCCATAGTTTTGATAATTATTTAAAATCTTTCTAAATATAACACGGATTATTGGATTTTGTTGCCTTCTTGTGAAAAATTAAGAATTTGAGTGATTTGTCTCTTCGGCAGATTGAAAGAGCAAGGTGTTGTTGTCGTGAACATAAGTAACTATACCCCAAGAAATAAAAAGTACCAATAAACGGTCTGTATTTCGATAAGACAATCCCGATAATTTATACATCTTGCTCAATGAAATTGGACCCTGTTCGCTTATCAGACGTAAAAAGGCTGTTTCAACTTCAGTAAATTTTTCCGGTCTTGAGTGATTCTTTTTTTTCTCTTTCCAAACACCTTCCAAAATTTTCCCGGCAACCATTGTATGATCCTTTACTCTCACGTAGGATTTCCAAAAACCTTTTTCATCCTTTGATTTGTGGGGACCAACTATTGATTTATCTACACTAATTTCCAGAACTAGTTTAAAATCTTCTTTCCAGATCTTGTGTTTGAAATAAACAGATGGCTGACAAAAAAGCGTTGCAGCTCCTTCGATCATGTGAAACTCCTCTTCAGGGTTACACCCTGCAATTTTGCGGTTATCCTTCACCCCTATCAATAACCTTCCTCCCTCAGTGTTGGCAAAGGCGCATAGGGTTCTGGCTATTTTACCCTGATCGTCAATCCGAAATTTAAAATCCTGCCGAACATGCTCTCCCTGAGAAATTAAAGACGCAAGTGTTTCCATTCCTTCTAACTGTTCCATAGTTCCCAAGCACGAAGGGCTTGTTCTTTTAGCATAGATGATCCGTTCAAAATGGTTGCTCCATGCTGTTGGGCATTTTGAAGAAAAACGGTGATTTCAGGGTTGTAAATGAGATCAACGACCAAATGTTGTGCTGACAAAAATTCAAATGGAAAAGGAATAGAATTTGTTACATCAGGATACATGCCGACAGGGGTGCACTGAACAACTAACTTGCAAGCTCTAAGCATATGTTCGTTTACTTCCTCATACCCAAATTGTCTCTCTCCAACAGGATTTCGACTGATTTGAATAACATCCAAACCAATTTCTTGTAAAACATACTTAACAGCTTTCGAGGCGCCACCTGTACCCAACAAAATAGCCCGCTCGTGAACGTTCAACAAAAATGGTTTTATGGACTGGTGAAAACCGAAAGCATCAGAATTATGCCCAATAATTCGGTTATCTTCAAACTTAATCACATTAACTGCGCCTATTTGTGTAGCCTCCCTCGAAAGTTCGTCCAAATACGGTAGAATAGATTCTTTATATGGTACCGTTACATTCAGACCGCTGTAGTCCGATTCCAAAACCCGCTTTACGTCTTCTATGGTTTCTATTTCAACATTTTCATACGACGCTTCAATGCCATTTATTTCAAAATAACGCGTAAAAAAATCTTTAGAAAATGAATGCCCAAGCTTTCTTCCGAGCAGACCAAATTTCCTGCTCATTTCTCTTTTTTAGATTTAAGAAGGTTCAAGAGCATTGGGAGAATTGAGAGAAAAATAATTCCCAGACATACCAAATCGATGTGTTCTCTGATCCAGGTTACTCCACCCAGCATATAGCCCGCCAACGTCAAACTAAAGATCCAAAGAAATCCTCCTGCGACGTCAAACAGAAAAAATCTTCTGTAGTTCATCTTACCAACGCCAGCAGCAAAAGGGGCAAAGGTTCGGACAAATGGAACAAAACGAGCCATGATAATTGCTTTAACCCCATTTTTTTCAAAAAAAAGCTCTGTTTGATCAAGGTATTTCTTGTTGACCAGAGGCCGGCCTTTAATCTTAACATTAAATATACGCAACCCTATTTTCCGGCCCACCCAGTAATTGCAATTATCCCCAAGCACGGCAGCGATGAATAGCAGGATCAACAAATAAAACAGATTTAATTCACCGGAAGCCGCAAAAAGTCCTGCAGTAAATAAGAGCGAATCTCCCGGAAGAAATGGCATCGCAACCAATCCTGTCTCAATAAATATTACTGCGAATAAAATGACATAAATGGCCGTTCCGTAGGTATCAAAAACCCACTTAAAATCGAGGTGAATTATATGTTGAAACAGCTCTATCATGATTTTCATCTTTGGTACTTCTGTAAAAGTACACATTCAAAAATTACTGAATCACCTTAATGGATACGGTGAGTACAAACTCTGCAACCAATTCATCGGTAGTATTCATTGCTTTTATAGAAATAGGTTGATTTATTCGCTTTCCTGAATTCATGCTCTCGTCCAAAGCAGATTTTATAAGGGCACCGTCTACACTCTTAAAAAGTATATCTGATTCAGCTCTCTTCAAAAACGTAGCGTTCACATCTTTAAATGCAAGCGCAATTTTTAAATTTCTGCACTCAGAAAAATAGAAGGCATGTAAGCCGCCTGAAAGATCAGCACCAATCGCAAGTGCTCCGAAATACATAGAATTTAAATGATTTTTGCTTCTACGACGAAGAGGGATCATGATCGAACACTCCTCTTCGTTTAGGACCTTCAACTTAGGACGGACAAAGCCAATCAGGGGAATTTTAAAATAACTCAATAAAAACAATAACCATCTCATTCTCCTCAGAGAAACCTCTTTAACCGGCCTTTCCATAACCCAATTTTAAATCATTGATGATCTGAGCAACAGACTTGATGGATGTAACATGTTCGATCGATGGACCTGCACACCAAACTGTTTTGTATGTTGAACTAAACGCTGCTTTTTGGAGACTTTTCATTCCGCGCATGAAAACCAATGCCTTGACCCATTTCTTCAGACGCTTGTTTTTGTTGAGCAATCGTTCAAACCAGTTTTGACTTGTCCCCACCCTTTGAACATACGGGGTATTTATTACCGTGCAAGGTGTGCCAGAAAGTTTGGTAGTCATTACAATATCCTTCGCTCCATAATCAACGCATGCCTGCTTGTATTCCTGAGATACATCTGCCTCATGCGTCGCGATAAATACACTTCCCATTGAAACACCTGCAGCCCCCAAATTGATCATTTTTCGGATTTCTTCTCCGGTTCCGACGCCCCCTGCAGAAATTACCGGAATAGAGCACGCTTTCACAAGTTCAGGAATCAGTTTTTCGTAGGAAATATTTCCGGCATGTCCGCCTGCTTCCTTGTTGACGGCGATCAGCGCATCTGCTCCCAATGCCTCTACTTTTTTGGCGTAAATAACATCCGTTACATCACAAAACACTTTTACACCTGCCTTGTGCGCTTCCTGTATGGTGTGTTCAGGAGAACCCAGTGAAGTTATTATATAATCCACTTTTTCCTCACAGCAGATATGCAATTGTTCTTTGTAAAGAAAATTGGACTGATTCACGATCAGGTTTATACCGAAAGGCCCCGGAGCGGCCTGTTTAATTTTTCGGATACCTTCGCGCAATTCATCTGTCGACCGGTAATTTAAGGCCGGAATTGCTCCCGTTATCCCATTTTTCACCCCTTCAATGATCATTTTCTCATTGGAAACCAAAAACATGGGCGCCATGATAACAGGAAATTCAATTCCAAGTAACTGACACAATTGGGGTTTTATAGCTTCTAACATAGAACAAATGTAATGAAGTTTATTATGCATACAGAGCTTTTATTTCGAACAAAGAGTAAAGAGCATTGAACAAAGATGATGTGATATTGAGTGAATCCTATCTTATTAAGGATTTTGAATCAATCATTGATCCTTGTTCTTTGTTCCTTGTTCCAATTCAATATTGAAACTACCTTTGCATCATGACTAAAAAACAAGCCTGGATCCATGCCTTGCGTTTGCGCACCCTACCACTCTCACTATCGGGAATTATTCTGGGATCAGGCATTGCGGCTTCGCAAGGATTTTGGAATGCGACAATTTGTGGTCTGGCACTTTTGACGACTGTTTTATTTCAAATACTTTCCAATCTGGCAAATGATCTGGGCGACAGTCTCAAAGGAACAGATAACGCTCAACGTATCGGGCCTGTGAGAAGTGTTCAATCCGGTGTGATAACTGCTCAAGAGATGAAAAAAGCGGTCATTCTAACAGCCGTTTTGAGTTTTATTTCTGCAGGTACCCTCATTTATTTTGGAACACACGCACTTCCCGAAAATGTCATTTATACGTACATCATTCTGGCAATCTGTTGCGTCGTCGCTGCCATTACCTACACGGTCGGTAAAAAAGCCTATGGATACAACGGACTGGGAGATCTGATGGTCCTTCTTTTTTTTGGCGGCGTGAGTGTATTAGGGGTTTACCCTCTTTTCTCCAAACAGTTCGACTGGAATCTTTTGCTTCCGGCCTTTACCGTTGGAAGTTTTAGTACGGCAGTTTTGAACCTCAACAATATGCGTGACCGGATCAATGACGAGCGATCAGGCAAACGTACTCTTGTGGTGATGATGGGACCTAACCTTGCCAAAGTTTACCATAGTTTCCTCATATTAGGTGGAATTGCAGCAGAAGTAATTTATGCCTATCTGATTGGGAAACCTATCGTTTGCTTGGGACTTTTACCTTGCGTAATTCTGTTGATACATGTTCGAAAAGTGATGGCAACTACTGATCCCAAAGCATTTGACCCGGAATTAAAAAAAGTGGCTTTGTCTACTTTCGCGTTTTCCATTCTTACAGCCCTTTTACTACAACTATGAACTGTTGGGTAGAATTCATTGATCTTCAATTTATCCGTCCTGCAGGTACCAGTCGTGGTATTTTACATTCCAAACCGAGCTGGATCTTACATATCAGTGATGGAGAACATACCGGCAAAGGAGAGATCAGTGTGATACCCGGATTGTCTCCAGAGTACAAGGACAGGGAGAGCTTTGAGGAGAAGATACGGGAGGTGTGTGCTTGTTTAGAGCAAAGATCAATGAACAAGAAACAAAGACTTGAACTTTGGGAAGCATATCCGTCGATTCGGTTTGGGGTGGAAACAGCGTTACTGGATCTGAAGCATGGTGGAAGAGGTGTGTACTTTGACAATGCTTTTGCAAGAGGAGAAAAAAAGATTCCAATTAATGGACTGGTGTGGATGGGTACAGCGGAATTCATGCAGGAACAGATCGAACAAAAACTGAAGGACGGGTTTTCCACAATCAAAATGAAGATTGGAGCGATCGACCTCGAAAGGGAACTTTCTATTCTTCGATCTATACGGAAACGTTATTCAACGAATGAACTTACGTTGCGTGTAGATGCGAACGGTGCATTTACGAGAGAGAATGCCATGCCTGTACTGGAGGCACTTGCCGAACTGGGTATCCATTCCATCGAACAACCCATAGCAGCCGGACAAATCGAAGCCATGCGTGACTTATGCAAAAACACTCCTGTACCTATCGCTCTCGACGAAGAACTGATCGGAATTTACTCTCTTCAGGAAAAAGAAATCCTCCTCGAAACAATTCGTCCACACTACATCATTCTCAAACCTAGCTTGCATGGCGGTATTTCCGGAACAAAAGAATGGATCCGAATTGCCGAAGAAAAAAGCATTCCCTGGTGGATGACCTCTGCACTTGAATCCAATATTGGATTAAACGCAATCTGTCAATTTACAGCTGAATACGAGAATAACCTACCCCAGGGACTTGGAACGGGGTCGCTTTACAAGAACAATTTTCAGTCGGAACTAGTGGTTGAAAAGGGAGCGATCTATCTAAAAAAAGACTAAATCTCCGCTCTCTTCTCTCACACTCACACTGAATCCTAGTATCTGTCCTTCTTCCCAAACCACGTTTTCCTTCCTTTTTTCTTGGCGGCACCTACTTTTTGTTCAGCAGTGGGTTTAGGTTTTTTCTGCGAAGCATTGCGCTCATTTCTCGGTGGACGAGCAGGTCGTTCTTTTTTGATGATCTCAAATACTTCCATCGGGTAAGGGTGACCGTCGACCACTTCGATCTGTTGATGGATCAGTTTCTCAATATCCTTCAAATAGGCCTTTTCTTCGTAGTCACAAAATGAAATAGCATTCCCTGAATTTCCTGCACGACCGGTTCTTCCGATACGATGCACATAGGTTTCAGGAATATTTGGCAATTCGTAATTGATCACTAATTCCATTTCTTCCACGTCAATTCCACGGGCAGCAATATCTGTTGCAACAAGCACGCGAATATTCTTTTCCTTGAAATTGTTCAAAGCGCGCTGGCGGTTATTTTGAGATTTATCTCCATGAATGGCATCCGCTTTCACTCCCTTTCGAACGAGTCCTTTCGCGACGCGATCCGCACCGTGTTTTGTTCGTGTGAACACCAATACTGATTCGGCGGCATGTTCCTGCAATAGATCGGCAAGCAAGGAAGGCTTGTTTGTCTTATCGATAAAATAAACCACCTGACCCACTTTTTCAGCTGTCGTAGACACTGGTGTGACTTCAACCTTCACCGGATCCTTCAGAATGGTCCCGGCAAGTTTTAAGATATCTGGTGCCATCGTTGCAGAGAAGAACAAATTCTGACGTTTGTCCGGAAGTGCCCGAATGACTTTATTCACATCGTGGATGAAACCCATGTCGAGCATGCGGTCCGCTTCATCCAGGACAAAGATCTTCAGATCCAGCAAGGAAATATAGCCTTGCGTCATGAGATCCAGTAATCGTCCCGGTGTAGCTACCAGGATATC
>JBEGVI010000097.1:0-4370 GCA_041178485.1 Bacteroidota bacterium
GATTATACTTTAGATTATGCCTGGTGTAAATGACCAGATTGGAATTGGTTTCTCCAAGCCCTAGCCGATCTGAAATATAATTTCTTAAGGCTTTGTGTATAGCCTCATTTTTTACGTCATACCCCTGTTTGAGGTAGAATATGACCATCAATCGGATAAGGTAGTTGTAGCGTCCAAGAAAATCTTTGCGCTTCTTCAGTCTAATTGCAGACTCTTTCTCCTGTTGGATTCGCAGGTCTGCAAATTCCGTTGGGAAAAGATAACTTTCCGTTCGTTGATTATTTTCTATTTCTTTTATCATAATCTTTCAAGGTTTAGGATTTTTATAAGTAGGGTTCCTGCCGGTAATACGACTTCCTTCGTTTCTCCGGCCTCCATCCCAAGCAAGGCTGCGCCAATTGGTGAGTCTGCGCTGATAATGTTATTGCGGATATCCGTTTCGCCCTCGCCACCAATCGTAATCGTTTGCTGTTTTTGCACACCGGTCTTTTGATTGTGCAACTCGAAACTTAGAGAAGATCCAATACGGACCACTTTTTCATCCGTGCAGGGTTTGGGGACGATCACGGACTTCGCTATATTTTTTTGTATAGCGTTGATTTCAGATACTAACTGATCTTCCTGCTGACCGATCTGTACCCAGCCTGGATTATCATGCCATCCGTCTCCGCTGGCATGGTAGGCATGGGCCTTTTCTGCTCTTAGATTTTTGAGTTGGTTAAGTTTTTCCTGAAGACGCAGGTTGAGCCGTTCGAGTCCCGCTGCTGTGATGTGATGTTTCATTATTTCGTTTTTTTATAGTGTTTTAGAATTTGAATGATTTCTTCGCTTGTTGAGGCAATGCCCATTCCAGCATTTACACGAATGGTTTGCGTTTTTCCGATCTTTCGTTTGTATTCGCCATCGACAAGTAAGTGCCGGTAAATTTCGTCTGCCAGTTGTAGGGATTCTTTTCTTTCGTCTTCTGTTCCTGTGGGCTTGGCTTTTCTGCTTTCAATATGTTTTAACGAGGCCTCAACAGGCAGTTCAAGCAGGATGTACACATCGGGGGTTCTGATGTTCTTGTATTGCTCTTTGATTCTACGAATGGTATAAAGCGGGTCATTCCATTTTTTCCATCGTGTCACATAGGCCGTCAGTACACTGCGGTCTCCCAGAATGAGTCCTTGTTGGCTAAGGCCACTATCATGTATATGTGCGCGGTACAGGAACAATTGTTCCATGAAGCCGTCATGGTTTTTCAGCTCCGGTTTTTTTGTCAATAGTTGCTCCATTGGATCTGATGAGTGAACAGGGGCAGTAGTCCGGCATAATGCGAGCCGTTGCGCCGGCATAGCCTTCAGGATGTTTTTTATCAGCGTGGTCTTCCCGCTTCCTTTTATGCCTTCCAGTGCGATGTATATGGTTCAGTTGTGTTGTGGATAAATAAGTTCACTGATCAGGTTCAGCTGCTCCCGTAAAACTTCGTTTGTGTAGCAGGGTGTTTGCTTCTCTTCTACAGTCAGCGGACGCCGTGCGTAGAGGTTACAGGTATTGCTCACGGGTTTTCCGGTCAGGATCATCGTGATGCTTTCCTGTTGGTCATCGTTCACAATACGATGAAGGGCATCCGGCATCAGCAGGTAGGTGGTGCCTTCAGAAAAACAAACCCTTTTCACCCTCTTAAGGGCGGCTACACCTTCCAGATGGGCCTGGTAGGCTCCCGAACTCTTGTCAGCATGATAGACATGATGCAGCAGCAATTCGGTGTTTTCCGGCTCGTCGGCAACCTTGAACATCTCCATGTGCAGGTTGCCTTTGAGGATGCTCGATGCGAAAGGCCAGCGGTGATCGTGTACGTTTTCCATGGCCGCTTTGCCCGTCGCGCCAAAGTGATGTAGGCGCAATTTGAAGTTTTTGCCCTGTAGCAAGACGATTTTATGGAACCCGTTTTCGTGGCAGTAGGAGTTAGCCCTTACCGTTTCAAATGCCACCTGGCAATTTAATGTTTTGCTAATCAGCATTTTGAGATTTGACGGATTGCTCAATACCATGTTGATCAAGGGTAGTGCGCCCTCGTTGTAAAGCGAAACACTTTCATCAATGAAATCCCGCATAGCCCGCAGGTCCCCCTTGATCAGTTGTGCCTGAAGGTTGGTGCAGATTTCTGTCAGGTTCGGCGTTTGTGTTTTCATGGTCTTGTTGCTTTGGGCAAATGTGATTCGGTTTAGTTCGGGGTATTCGGAATAATAATTTATTCTATATTTGACTGATTGAAATTGAGTTTCTATCGAATCGCGTTGCAAAGTAAAATCCAATCATTCCGATATATCTGAACCAATATGCCTTCCAACAAAAACGCGCAGATCCGCTACCAGATACTCGACCGCTGCCTAAGCAACAGGGGGCGGCGCTGGACGTGGAAAAATCTTCTTGATGAAGTCAATAAAGTCCTGGCTGAAACCGATCCATCAGCGGAGGGCATTGGCAAAACCACGCTTTTCGCTGATATTCAAGACCTTGAATACAGAGTGTATTCAGCTGATATTGAAAGGATAAAAGAGGGGCGTACGACTTATTATCGTTACGGCGATCCTGATTTTTCTATTAACAACCAGCCGCTGAGTGACATGGAAGTCCAGAAGTTGAAATCGGCGATTCAGATTTTGTCGCGTTTTAGCGGAAATCCACAGTTTGAGTGGATTCACGAAATGATACCCGCTCTGGAATCAAAATTGGGACTGGTTAAGGTGGACCGACCGGTGATGACCTTTGAGAACAATCCCGATTACGAAGGAATTTCATACATCACCCCGATTTTTAATGCTATTGTAAATAAAAGGGTACTGAAATGTACGTACCAGGATTTTCGAAGCTCTTTACCCTATGAGATGATCATACATCCTTATCATTTGAAACAATACAACAGGCGGTGGTATTTGGCGGGATTGAATACGGAACGTTCTCGTATAGATCATTTAGCCCTCGACCGTATTAAAGGGCTTAAAGAGGAAGATGTCGCTTATCAGGAGGATGAAACGGATTGGCAGGAATATTTTTCCGACTTCATTGGCGTAACGCGTAAGGTTGAAGAACCGGTTGAGGTGCGTATCCTGATTTTTGACGCTATCCAGGCCGCATATATCCGTACAAATCCCTTGCATGAAACGCAGAAGCCGATCAGGCAGGCAGAAGGAGGTTTTGAAACCTCGATCCGGGTGATCCCAAACTTCGAACTTGAAAAGCTGCTGCTGTCTTTTGGGGAGCATATCCGGGTCGAGGCCCCCGAGAGTTTAAGGGAAACGATTGCCCGACGGCTAAAATCGGCTCATGCCAACTACGCCCCGGGAACATGAATCGATTAGTCATAACGGATCTGGTGGGGTAGTATTCTCTTTTCTTGAGTGCAAATACCTTAAATGGTATATTTGTTTGAGGATAAAACTAAAGGGTTTATCTGTTCAGATAGACCGGAATAAGTATCCTTTACTTTGCACTGTTCTTTGAGCGCCTGTTGTCAGACATTGATTAGTGCTTGCTGGATATTTAGTTAAATATCAGATCGGCAAGTGTTCCCGTTAATCCGGGAATGAATGTTTATACGTCATTTATATATTTTAAGTAAATGATGTTTAAATATTAAATTATTAAATTAAAGTGTTGGTTGAATAAAGAAAGAATAAGACAACAGGCCTCAATAGAACTATCGGATATGAAGCTCACACATGAAGACATAAAAGAGATCCGGGCCGCATTTCACCAAATGCAGACTACCGATGATTTTATTGAATTAATAAATACCACCAAGAAAAAACTATACGGAAGCAGGGCGTATCCGGTAGACTGGGAATTGATTAATTATTATTCCAACGAAAAGTATCGAGATAGGCTTGCTGAAGAATGGCGTAAAAGTCTGTCGGAAGTTGATGGTTCTATTCAGGACATTGAGTTTGGTTCCAGCATTTACAGGTCTTTTGAAATCAGAAAAAAAGACGGAAATAAAAGATTGATCCATGCGCCTAGCCGTGGCTTGAAAAATACACAGCAGGTAATTGCACAGATTTTACAATGTGTGTTTGAACCACATAAGGCCGCTTATGGATTTACCCGCAATAAATCGGTTGTAGATAATGCAAGGCTTCATACAGGTAAGCGGTATGTGTTTAATCTCGACCTGAAAGATTTCTTTCCAAGCATCGAGCAGCCCCGGGTTCGGAAATGTCTGGAATTAGCACCGTTTAATCTGAATGAACGATCTCCAAATGATTTTAGATGGGAAACTCTTGAAAAATTTAAGACAGATATTCTTCAAATAAAAGAGGCACTGAAATTAGGAAGATTTCACAATGGCCGATTAGCAATTGTAATTGGGGGATTAATCATTTATGCTG